>CAIMMJ010000277.1 GCA_903842515.1 uncultured Bacteroidota bacterium
GGTAGGACTAAGAAGAGTTGACTTTCTTGTAGAGGATATAATTTCAGTAGAAATAAAAGCACTTATAACTATTGAAGATGTACATTTAGCACAAGCAATAAACTATTTAGAAGCATACAACTTACAAACTGGTTTGCTAATTAATTTTGGAGCAAGAAGCCTTCAATTTAAAAGAGTATTCAACAAATCTTGGCAATCCTAAAATCCTAAAAATCTTTGTTCAGACAATCCACGCTTGGTTGGTCTTTGCGACCAACCAAATAGAACTCTTTGCGGTTGGTGGCGGAACACCAACCGAGCAAGAATGGAGTAATCATCCCCCTTTATCCCCCTTCATTCGCCGAGGCGAAGGGGAAGGCAGAAGTCTAAAAAAAATTATTTTAGTACTAAAAACATATTTGAAAAACGAATCAAGTCCCCCTTGTGCTAATGGAATGGCGGAAGCGAAGGGGGTCTGCCTCGGCGGAGGGGGATGAAAAGGATATTGTTTTCAAACGTCATTGTGTGGAAATTTGAGGCACGAAAATTATCTGCAATCTCTGGCTTAGTTTCCTTTACACACCTTATTGGTAAGCCACGGCGGATAAGAGCAACAAAGGGAGGTAAATTATCATTAAACAGTGCCTTTTACTTTATTCTATCCGGATTATCTTTTAAAAATTGACTCCAATCTTTTGCTTTGGCAGAAGTTCCCGCAGAGTTGTTTTGATAATAACAACACAAGGCCGCAGCTAATGCATCTGTAGCATCTAACTTTTCGTTAAACAAATCTATTTTTAGCAAGCTAACCAACATTGCCGACACTTGTTCTTTTGAGGCATTTCCGTTGCCGGTGATAGACTGTTTTATTTTTCGGGGAGAAAATTCTGATACAGATATCTTATTTACCATTGCTGCAGCCATTGCCACACCTTGTGCTCTGCCTAGCTTGAGCATGCTTTGTATGTTTTTGCCAAAAAATGGAGCCTCAATAGCCATTTCTGTTGGTTTATAGGCAAGTATTAATTGCTCTATTCTTTCGTAAATTTTTTGTAGTTTCTCTGGATGTTCTTTAATTTTTGAAAGATTAACTGTGCCCAATGTTAGCACAGAAACGTTTTTTTTTTTAATTTCAATAATGGCATATCCCAAAACAGTTGTTCCGGGATCTATGCCTAAAATTATTTTATCGCCAATGCTTTGCAGTGAGTAAAAAAAATTAAACGGTCATTATTTCTTTTTCTTTTAATTCAATGTGTTTATCGGCCTTGGCAGAATAAGTATTTGTTAGTTCTTGAATTTTATCTTCTGCAACTTTTGCCATGTCTTCGGGCAAGCCTGCTTTGTTCAATTTTTTTACATCTTCGTTTGCCTCTCTTCTAATGTTTCTAAGAGTAACTTTTGAATTTTCTACTTCAGCTTTCGCTCTTTTTACCAATTCTTTTCTTCTTTCCTCGGTAAGAGGTGGAACTGTAATTCTTATTAATATTCCATCGTTTTGTGGGTTAAAACCCAAGTTTGCAGCTTGAATTGCCTTTTCAATAGGTGTAATCATTGCTTTTTCCCATGGCTGAAGCATAATTGTTCTGGGGTCGGGAGTGCTCACACTTGCCACATTGCTAATTGGAACTCTACTTCCATAATAATCTACTTGCACATTTTCTAGCATAGCAGGATTTGCTTTTCCTGCTCTTATTTTATTCAGTTCTAATTCTAAGTGCACAATTGCACCTTTCATTAATTCTTCTGATTTACTTAGCAATGATTTTACTTCATCTGTCATAATTAATTTTTTTACTGATACAAATTAATAAAATTAAATTCAAATGTGGTGAATAAAAATTGATCAAAACAAAAAAAGGTCGCAAAAACTTGCAACCTTTTTATGCATTAAAAAAAAATTTATTTTTTAACTTTAATTACTAAATATTTTGATGAACTCCAAAAGTTTTTGGCATTTGAAATTGTAATTTGATTCACTGATTTTTCGTTTCCGTCCATTGAAAAACTTCCCTCTGGATGAATGGTTAAAATTTCTGCTTTTTTTGCTTGAATAGAAATAGAACTTGTAGAAGTGATGTCTATTTTAGTAAAGTTGTCTCTACGGAAATTGTTTACCACTTTAGTGGATTTTCCTAGTCCAATAAATCCGCCAGATTTTGCAATTATTCCTTTTTCTGTTAATTCTTTTTCAGTGGCAACTAAATAATAAGCGGTATTTAATTCGGCCTGACGTAAATTACTTTCTTCTTCTTTTGATTTAAAATTAGCAGTGAGCGTACTGTAGTCTATTTTTAATTTTTCTAATTCTGCTTTTAATGCAGCAATTTCTCCGTCTTTTTCGGTGAGTTGTTGGTTCAACTTTTCAACCATTTTTTGCATTTCTGCAATGGTGCTGTCTGCTTGAAGTTTTTCTTTGCCGGCAGCTTTTAATTTAGAGCTCAAATAAGCCAAGTTGCCTCTGCTTTTTGCCATCATGCTGTATATGGCTTGAATGTCGGCTTTTATCTGGTCTTTTTTGTTCACAGCGTCTTCGCCTCTGCTAGAATTGATAATAAGTTTTTCTTTTGTTTTTATGCTGTCTAAATTGTCTTGAATTTCGTTGAAAGAACTCATAAATAACATCATTGTAGAGTCTTTTGTTACAAGTTGATTGGCTAATTGTTTGTTCACATTTGCCAAACTATCAGCCAGTGGATTGGGTTCTTTTTCTTTGTTATTGCAGGAAACTAAATACAGAGCTAGTGCAAAAAATAATATTAATTTTTTCATTTGGTTTTATTTTCTTCACAAACATACATAAAATTTTAAAAAAAACGGTAAAAAAATTATACTTGTATAACATTAAACCAAATTGGTCTAATAATTTTATGCCTTGCAGTCAAGCAGTTTAGTTCAAATATTTTTCAATTTCTTTGTCATCGGGCAAAACTTTAGAGCTAAAAAACCCTAATAAATCACCTTCTTCAGACACAATGTATTTGCAAAAATTCCAAGAAGGCACAGTTGAACTCCAACCGTTTAATTTTTTATTGGTGAGCCACTCATAAATTGGGCTTTTGTTAGTGCCTTTAACTTTAACTTTTTCTGAAATAGGGAATGTTACTCCATAATTACTTGTACAGAATTCTTTAATTTCACTTGAGTTTCCGGGTTCCTGTAGTCCAAACTGATTGCATGGGAAACCAATAATTTGAATTTTGTCTTTGAATTTTTGTTGCATTTTTTCTAGCTCTCCATATTGGGGAGTAAACCCGCAGCGAGAGGCAACATTTACAATAATTATTTTTTTGCCTTTAAAAGAGCTCATTTTTATTGTTTCTCCTGTAAGCGAAACAAATGATAAATTATAAATAGAAACTGGAGCTTTTATTTTTTCGTTGTTAGAATTAATATGTCTGCATCCGGGAATAACTGAAGCAATAAAACTAAGGATCATCATAATTTTAATCATTTTTAAAAATTTACTACTAAACCCAGTTTTTGCCATATAGTTTAAATAAAATTAAACAATTCCTTCTTTAATCAAATCTTGAATGTGAACTAAACCAAAATATGAATTTTGTTTTAACGCAATTATTTGAGAAATATTGTATTGCTTCATTGCCTCTAATGCATCTACTGCCTTTGATTTATAATCAATAGTTTTGGGAGTAAAGTTCATGATGTCTTTTGCCTTAATTTTTGAAATATCACTCGTGTTTTGCAACATTCTTCGTAAGTCGCCATCCGTTACAATACCTTTTAGTTTATTTTTTTGCAACACCACTGTAGCTCCTAGTCTCTTAGAAGAAATTTCTTGAATAACATCAAATATAGTGGCAGAAATATCTACGGCAGGTTTACTGTTTTTTTTGCAAATATCTTCTACTAGTAAGGTAAGTTGTTTTCCTAACATTCCGCCCGGATGAAACTTTGCAAAATCTTTGGCAGAAAAATTTCTGTTTTGGAGCAAGCAAACCGCTAAAGCATCTCCCATTGCCATTTGTGCAATGGTGCTAGTGGTTGGAGCTAAATTGTTTGGACACGCTTCCATTTCTACTTCGGTATTTAAAATGGCATGTGCTTCTTTTGCCAAATTAGAATCTATATTTCCTACAATTGCAATTAATTTATTTTGCATTTTTTTTAAGTAAGGAATAAGTGAAATAATTTCTGGTGTATTACCACTTTTTGAAATACAAATTACAACATCTTGTTTCTGTAAAATTCCTAAATCGCCGTGAATAGCATCGGCAGCATGCATAAATACGGAGGGTGTTCCGGTTGAATTAAAAGTAGCAACAATTTTTTGAGCAATAATTGCACTTTTACCTACACCTGTAATAATTACTCTTCCTTTTGTTTTTAAAATCCAATTTACGGCATTAGTAAAGTTGGAATCTAAATTTCTTGAGACTTTAATTATTGCATCTGCTTCTAACATTAATGTTTTGTGTGCAGATAAGATGTTTTTATCTTTTAAATTAGCCATTTAACGGTTTTTATTGTATTTCTTTTTGAAAATGTAACCCATGAAATTTTTTTTTGTTATATCTTTACTTTCTCAGTTTGCTGCACAAGCAAAATAAATTTAAAACAAACGTAAATAAAAATTATAAACAAATAAATAAATTGGAAACAACAGTTGGAGCAGAGCTTTCGTTGCAGGTAAGTTTAAACAAATATTTTGGGTTCGACAGCTTTAAGGGAGAACAAGAAGCAATTATTAAGAGTCTATTGGAGGGCAAAGACACTTTTGTGATAATGCCCACAGGTGGCGGAAAATCTATGTGTTATCAGTTGCCAGCACTTATGAGTGAGGGCACTGCAATTATAATTTCACCACTAATTGCATTGATGAAAAATCAAGTAGATTCTATTAGAAACTATGGTTCAGAAGATAATGTTGCTCACTTTTTAAATAGTTCATTGTCTAAAGGCGAAATTATTAAAGTAAGAAAAGATGTTACAGAAGGAAAAACTAAACTATTATATGTTGCACCTGAATCCTTAACAAAAGAAGAAAACGTAAATTTTTTAAAAGAAATTAAAATATCTTTTTTTGCAATAGACGAAGCACATTGTATTTCAGAATGGGGTCATGACTTTAGACCGGAATACCGAAGGTTAAGGCCAATTATTGAAGCCATTGGAACTGTGCCAATTATTGCACTTACGGCAACTGCTACACCAAAAGTTCAGCAAGACATCCAAAAAAACTTGGGCATGCAAAATGCCAATGTTTTTAAATCATCTTTTAACAGACCTAATTTATACTACGAAATACGTTCAAAAAATAATGTTCTAAAAGAGATTATTAAATACGTAAAACAAAATCAAGGTAAATCTGGAATTATATATTGCCTAAGCAGAAAAAAAGTAGAAGAACTGGCAGAATCACTTCAGGTAAATGGTGTAAAAGCTCTTCCTTATCATGCAGGATTAGAAGCTTCAGCAAGGGCTAGCCACCAAGATAAATTTTTGATGGAAGAAGCAGATGTGATAGTTGCAACAATTGCATTTGGAATGGGAATTGATAAACCAGATGTTAGGTATGTAATTCACCACGATATACCTAAGTCTCTCGAAGGATATTATCAAGAAACAGGAAGAGCAGGAAGAGATGGAGGAGAAGGTAATTGCATTACTTTTTACAGTTACGATGACATTATTAAACTAGAAAAATTTATGAAAGGCAAACCAGTTTCTGAACAAGAAATTGGCAAGCAATTATTGATAGAAACAACAAATTATGCAGAGTCTTCTGTGTGCAGAAGAAAATTGCTCTTGCATTATTTTGGAGAAACTTTTGACGAAGCAAATTGTAATAATTTGTGCGACAATTGTAGAAATCCAAAGCAGAAATTTGATGCAGAAGAAGCATTGGGCTTGGCTTTAGAAACCGTAAGAGATGTAAAAGAAATTTTTAAATCTAAACACATTTGTCATGTGCTTATGGGGCTTTCGAGTGCTCAAATAAAATCTTACAAGCACGATAATTTAGGAGTGTTTGGAAAAGGTGCCGAAAATGATGAACGCTATTGGAATTCTGTAATTCGTCAAGCCATCGTAAATGATTTTTTGATAAAAGATATTGAAAACTATGGTACGTTAAAACTTAGTCAAAAAGGAAAAGAATTTATAGAGAAACCTTACAGTATTTTATTTACTAAAGATGTAGACTATGAAAATCCTAGCGACGATGACGATGTTTCAATAACCGGAGGTAAGGGCTCCGGAGCATTAGACGACACCATGTTTTCGATGCTAAAAGATTTAAGAAAGAAAATTGCAAAACAAAAAGGTGTTCCTCCATTTGTAGTTTTTCAGGATCCTTCGCTAGAAGATATGGCCATTAACTATCCAATTACAATGGATGAAATGAAAAATATTTCGGGTGTTGGCTCTGGCAAAGCGCTTAGGTTTGGAAAAGAATTCATTGATTTAATTTCTAAATACGTAGAAGAAAACGACATTACCCGTCCAATGGATATGGTAGTAAAATCTGTAGTAAATAAATCTTTAAATAAAGTTTATATCATCAGTAATATTGATAGAAGATTAGATTTAGAAGATATTGCGGCGGCAAAGGGAATGAACTTCGACGAGTTTTTAACTGAGCTGGAAGCTATTGTTGCTTCGGGCACAAAACTAAATTTAGATTATTACATTGACGAAGTAATTGACGAAGAAAAACAAGAAGAAGTGTTTGATTATTTTAGAACTGCCGAAACAGATTCCATAGACGATGCAATGAAAGAACTTGGCGAGGAAGATTACACAATGGAAGAAATTAGATTGATGAGAATTAAATTTATTTCGGAGTTAGGAAATTAAAATTTTATTTTTAAACGTATAGATTTTGAGCGAACAAGTTATTGTTCGCTCAAATATTTTAATAACTCTTTTTCTTCTTCAGTAATTTTAATTTTTCTTCTGCTCATTACTATTTCTGCCAACTCCAAAGCTTTTTCCAACTTAAATTTTTGAAAGGGATTTTGAGGTCCACCCCAAGAAAAAGAAGGAATAAATTTGTCTGGAAAACCAGCCCCAAAAATATTTGCAGATACTCCAACTACAGTTCCTGTATTGAACATAGTGTTTATGCCGCATTTAGAATGATCTCCCATAAATAAACCACAAAACTGCAAATTGGTATCAACATACTTGGCCTCTCTATAATTCCATATATCTACATTTCCATAATTGTTTTTGAGATTTGAGTTGTTGGTGTCGGCACCCAAATTGCACCATTCACCAATAACAGAATTGCCTAAAAAACCGTCGTGTCCTTTGTTGCTGTAGCCTTGAATAACAGAGTTATTTACTTCTCCGCCAATTCTGGATTCAGGGCCAACTGTGGTTGCACCATAAACTTTTGTGGCAAGCTTTACCACTGCACCTTCGCACAATGCAAACGGACCTCTAATAACACTTCCTTCCATTACTTCGGAATTTTTTCCCAAATAAATTGGGCCTTCTGTTGCATTTAAAATGCAGCATTGCACCTTTGCACCTTCTTCAATAAAAATATGTTGTGGCTTAATGTATTTGTTGCTAGGAGGAAGTTCTTGAGAATATTTTCCTTTTGTAACCAACTCAAAATCTAATTTTAATGCCTCTGCATTTAGTGAAAAAATATCCCAAAGATTTCGGATAACAAATAATTTTCCCGTAAATAATTTTTCGGTGTACAAAAGCAAACTACTTTCATCTGGCCAGTTTTCTTTTGTGCAATAGGCAATTAAAATATCAGCGTAAATTAATTTTTCTCCAGGAAGCAATTTCTTTATTTCCTCTGCTAACTCTTCATTTGGAAGTACACTTCCATTAACAAAAATACAAGGTATTGTTTGGTCACTTGTGTTTAAAAATTTATGTGATAAATATTTTTCTGTTTTATAAAATATATTTCCATCAAAAAAATACTTCCATTTTTCAGAAATTTTTAAAATACCAATTCTAACATCTGCAACAGGCTTTGTAAGCGTAATTGGATTTAAATTTTTCCATGTTTGGTCATCAAAAAAAACAATGTTCATAGGTTATATTTTTATTTTTGCAATTTTAAATTTATTGTTTTTTGTAGCTAAAACTAAAGCTTCACTTGAGTTTATATAAAATGTTTTTAAAGGTCTAAAAATTGCATTGTCCTCTTTTGGGTTTGAAAGTCGTTGCGAATTTAGTAAACCATTTTTATTTACAATTATCGAATGCAGAACAGAAGACATTGGATACATCATTGTTTTTAACTTTCCGGATTTTCTAATCAAATTGCTGGGTTCGTTATTATACAGGATTAAAACATCGTTGTTCTTTTGCAAACAAACTATAGAATTGTAAACGCCGCCGTCGTCAATGGTTACTTGCGGTTTTTGAAACCTATTCATGTTTTGGAGCTCTCCTTTTGCTGAAAAATAAAAGACAAACACGTCCCAAGAATAAAAATAATCAAAGCATTGAACGCCTCCAAATCTATAATTAAGAGTATTGCAAATTTGTTCTTTCCAGCTTTGCTCACAAACTACAGTTATGCTTGAATCTTTTTGCCGAAAAACATTTTTTATTTTAAGGTTTTTAAAGTCTTTTTCATAAAGGGTATTTGTAGAACTTTTTTCAACTGCATAATCTTCTTCTTTCTCAGTAGGCTGGGAATTTGATGAATTAAATAAAACTTGAGATGTATTATCATTATCAAAATTTACAATAGAAATATCTGGCTTACCATTTTCTCTATTCAATAAAATAGCTTGTTTAGAGTTAATGAGATATGTAAATTCATTGGAAGCATCCAAAGATTTTAGGTTTATTATTTTGCACTCAGAATTTTTAATAGTTAGTTTTATTGCCACTGGAATTTCTATGGCGACATTGAGGTTAAAAGATTTTTTTTGGAAATAATTTGCCAATAAAACAATGTTGCAACACGTATCACTTTGTGCTTCCATAAAATCAAGATTGGCATTTTCGGAATTTAATTCAGCACAAAAAGTATGCTCACTATTGGAATTGTAATTGAGAACCAATGCACAAAACTCATTAATTTTTTTTAATTCATTTTTTCTAACTCCAAAAGCAAACAATGAATTTATTGTGGTAAAGTATTTTAAATTTATTTGTAAAGATTCAATAAATGGAACTGTACACAGTAATTTAGCTTCTCCCCATTTTTGGTCGATTAAAATTCTGGAGTAAATTTCAGATTTTTCATGAACTTGTTTGCTGAAGAAAGCATGAAGTTGATTGCTTATGATTAAGCATTTTAAATAAGTTAATGGATTGTTGTTTTCAATCTCAATTGGAACTTTATTTTTAAAAAGTAAAGTACTGTCATTAAATATTAGAATATATTTTTTAGTAGAAGAAAAAAGTCCTTTTCCTTCCTGCGAAAGCATAAATATTTCGGAATTAGCAGTTCCTATAAAATTTATTTTGGAAGTTGAGTTTTCTTGTTCGTAGAGAGTACTCCAATTAATTTCTTGCGAAAAAGAAACATGAAAAAGAAATTGAAGAAAAAAAAATAATTTTTTCATTCAAGAACTTTTGGAATTAATTTGTTCTTGTTTGCCAATTGGCCACATGCGGCATCTATGTCTTTTCCTCTGCTTCTTCTTATGTTTGCAATTATTCCGTTGGAATCTAGATGATGCATAAATGCATTTAATCTTTCAGGTGTAGTTTGCAAAAACTCTCCGCCATCAATAGGGTTGTATTCAATTATATTTACTTTAGATTTTGTTGCTCTGCAAAAGGCAACCAACTCTTTTGCATCCTCAATGCCATCATTAAAATCTTTAAAAACAATGTATTCAAATGTTACACGAGTACCTGTTTTTTCGTAAAAATAATTAATGGATTCTTTTAATGCTTCCAATGAATTTTGCTCATTAATTGGCATTATGTGATTTCGTTTTTCATCGTTTGCTGCATGTAGCGATAGCGCTAAATTAAACTTTACATTATCGTCTCCTAGCTTGGCAATCATTTTTGAAATACCTGCAGTGGAAACCGTAATTCTTTGTGGCGACATCCCCAAACCGTTAGGACTAGTTATTTTAGCAATAGATTCTAACACATTTTTGTAATTGAGCAAAGGTTCGCCCATTCCCATGTAAACTATGTTTGAAAGATTGGAATTGTAAAAACTTTCTGCTTGTTTTTTTATTAAAACAACTTGGTCGTAAATTTCATAAGCTTCTAAGTTCCTTAATCTTTTTAGTTTTCCGGTAGCACAAAATTTACACGTTAAGCTACAGCCCACTTGCGAAGAAATACAAGCAGTAAGCCTTGTTTTGGTTGGGATAAGCACCCCTTCTACAATGTTATTGTCTGGCAAAACAAAAGCGTTTTTAATTGTTCTATCGGCACTTTTCTGGAACTCTCCAATTTTTACGGCATCCAAAATAAAATTTTCGATCAAAGAATTTCTTAATTCTAAACTCAAGTTACTCATGTCTGGTATAGAGGTGCAAGATTTTTTCCACAACCATTCCATAATTTGTTTGCTTCTAAATTCTTTCTCTCCAATAGATTTTAGAAATTCTTTTATTTGTGTTTCGTTTAAAAGCCTTATGTTTTGCTTCATTTTACAAAATTAAGCTAAAAATAGGAAAGGTTGAAAATTAAAGAAAACTCTTTTAAAAGAGAATTTTTGGCTTTTGGAGAGGAATTAAGTTCCCCACGAAGTAGTTAGCTTGCAAGCACTTTCAATACTCTCCTCTTGCTCAGTAAAAGCATTGGCGGCGCTTGCAAGTTTATCCTACGGATCTTCTCCCCTAAAGAAAGGAGGCTAAGTCTGTTATATTATGTTGTAAAAAAAGCTAGATAGACTACAAATATAATAGCAAATCAATTAAATGAGTAAAAACTGAATAAAATTATAAAAATACAGATGCCGTTTATTGTTGTATAATTAAGCAGAAACGATGGCATAAAGTTTCACAAAGAATTCCTTATGCTACATTTTGTTCTTAATTTTTCTTTGTATGTTTTTGGGTATCTTGTAGGTATATCTGTTTCACTGCGGAGTAGCCAATTTTTTGTTTTCTTTTTTTGAAACAACAGTAAAGTGGATTTAGCGAACTTAAACTTTATTTTTTTTGATGGTGTTTTTATTCATCACCTCGTTTTGCACTCGTATGGATTCGTCGTGAATATTGTCGAATATTTTTTGGATAAATTCTTCGGAGAGTCCAGCTAAAAAACCAATTTCTTTTTGTGTTTTAAGAATTTTTTTCCATCTTCTAATTTGAAGAATGGTTACACTATTTTCTTCCTTGTACGACCCAATTTTTTTAGAAATAGTCATTCTCCTGCTCAATAAATTTAAAAGTTCAGCATCAAGATTGTCTATCTGACTTCTTAATTCTTCTAATCTATTTTTAAAAAATATGTCTTCAGAATTTTCTGTTCTAACAATAATTTTTGAAACCAGCGAAACAAGTTGTTTGGGTGTAATTTGCTGTTCGGCATCACTTAAAGCTGCTTTGGGGTTGATGTGTGTTTCAATCATCAAACCGTCCATATTTAAATCCATTGCTTTTTGTGCTGTTTGGTGCAATAAATCAGGCGTTCCCGAAATGTGACTTACATCGCAAATCAAAGGAATATTGGTAGCTTTTGTTTTGAGGTGAATTGGAATTTCCCAGTGTGGATGATTTCTGTATTCAGATTGTTTTATGCTTTGGAAACCGCGATGAATTGCAATAATTTTTTTTATACCTGCACGGTTAATTCTTTCTATAGCGCCAAGCCACAGTTCCAAATCAAGATTTATTGGATTTTTTATAAAAACAGGTATGTCAATTCCCTTTAGAGCGTCTGCTAAAATTTGAACGCTAAAAGGATTAGCTACAGTTCTGGCGCCAATCCAAACAGCATCTACATTATTTTTTAAACATTTATCCAGGTGTTCTGGCGTTGCAATTTCTGTTGAAGTAAGTAATCCTGTTTCTTGTTTAGCGGTGGCTAACCATTCTAATCCTATTTCTCCAATTCCTTCAAATGAACCGGGCCTTGTGCGAGGTTTCCAAATTCCTGCTCTATATATTGCATGAGGGAAATATTTTGCAATATGTTTTGCTGTTTCTACAACTTGCTTCTCCGATTCTGCACTGCATGGTCCCGCAATAAGTAATGGTTTTTCAGAATTGGGTAGCCAATCTGTAAGTGGCAATGTTTCTAGATTCCAAGACATATTAATTTAACCCAAAAGTATTTAAAATGTTTATTCTGTGAGTGAAGCACTTATTTGGTTGTTTGCACTTATGCCTTGCACATTTTCTATAAAAATATCATTCATAGAGGGAATTACTTCTGTTATTCCCATAATCTTTACATGTGGCAGAAGATGCTGTAAAAATGTATTGGGTGTATTTCCATTTATTAGATTTATTCTGGCAGTAAAATTGCCTTCACCGTGCTCTGTATGTTTTATTAATTCAAATCCACCCCACATGGCATTGTTAAACGCCAACATATTACCGTTAAAATTTATATCATAACTATTTTTACTGAATTGTTTTCTTATTTCTTTTACTTTGCCCGAAAGAATTTTTTCTGATTTGTTAATAAGAGCAATACTGTCGCAGAGCTCTTCTACAGAGCCCATGCTGTGTGTAGACAAAATGATGGTAGAACCTTTCTCTTTTAGCTCAAGAATTTCGTTTTTAATAAGATTGGCATTAATTGGGTCGAAACCACTAAAAGGCTCATCTAAAATTAATAGTTTAGGCTCATGCAAAATAGTAATGATAAACTGAATTTTTTGTTGCATCCCTTTGGATAAATCTTCCAATCTTTTATTCCACCAAGATTGCATTTCAAATTTCACAAACCAGTTTTTTAGTCTTTTTTTTGCTTCCTCTTTAGAGAGTCCTTTTAGCTGAGCAAGGTACATGGCTTGTTCTCCTACTTCCATTTTTTTATACAATCCTCTTTCTTCGGGCAAGTAGCCAATATCGTTGGCATGCAAGCGAACCAGGGGTTTCCCTTCAAATAATACTTCGCCTTCGTCAGGCGCTGTAATTTGATTGATGATTCTTATCAATGAAGTTTTTCCTGCTCCATTTGGACCCAATAAGCCAAACACTGTTCCCTTTTCTACTTCTATAGAAACATTGTTTAATGCTGTGTGATTAGCATATTTTTTGGTAATGTTTTTAGCTTCTAAAAGCATAAAATATTTTTTAATTAATTTTTTATTCCTTCAACAATTACTACTATTTCTCCCTTAGGAGGATGCTGCAAATAATATTCCTTTAATTCAAATAAGTTGCCTCGTTTTTTTTCTTCAAAAATTTTACTCAATTCTCTGCAAACCACTGCATATCTATCGCCTCCAAAAGAAACTATAAGTTCTTCTATTAAACGTGATAATCTGTATGGCGACTCATAAAAAACCAATGTTCTTGTTTCGTTTGCTAACAAATCAATTCTTGTTTTTCTGCCTTTTTTTTGAGGCAAAAAGCCCTCAAATACAAATTGATTACAAGGAATTCCGCTCATTACTAAGGCAGGAACAAATGCCGTTGCACCTGGCAAACATTCAACTTCAATATCTTGTTTTATACACTCTCTAATTAATAAAAAACCAGGATCAGAAATTCCCGGTGTGCCAGCATCTGATACTAAAACACAATTTTTATTTTGCTTAATTTTTTCAATGCAACTTAACAGAGTTTTATGTTCGTTTTGAGAATGAAAAGAAACCAAGGGTTTGCTTACAGAATAATGCTGGAGAAGTTTTGAGGTGTGTCTTGTATCTTCTGCAAAAATAACATCACATTCTTTTAATAAACGCAATGCCCTAAACGTTAAGTCTTCTAAATTTCCAATGGGTGTAGGTACTATAAATAACTTGGCCATTAAGCTATAGTGTTGTGTTTGCCATAAGCATAATTTTATCAAACTCAAATGCTGTTACTTTGCTAACGCTTAATCTCATCAGTCGCACCAATTCCATTTTTTCGAGGCTTGGCTCTTGTTTTATTTGTGCCAATGAAACTGGATTTTTTAATTTTTTAAAAGGAGAAAATTCCACAGCCACCCAATTTTTATCATCAGTTGTTGGGTCTTGGAAAAATTCTTTTGAAACTTTTGCTATTCCTACAATCTCAAGTCCTTCGTTGCTGTGATAAAAAAGAGCCAAATCGTTTTTTTTCATGTCTCTTAAATTGTTTCTTGCACCGTAATTTCTTACGCCATCCCAAATAGTTTTTTTATCTTTTGAGAATTGTTCCCAAGAATATTTAAAGGGTTCAGATTTAATTAACCAATAATTCATCACAAAAAAATTTATACAGCAACAACGGATTTAATTTCACTTGCAGATTTTTTTATTGCATCTTCAATACCTGCCTTCATTGTCATGTGGCTCATGCTACAAGAACTGCAAGAGCCGTGAAGTTTAACTTTGGCAACGTATTCTTCAGAAATTTCAACTAAGGAAACATCGCCACCGTCTGCTTCTAAAAAGGGTCTAATTTGTTTTAATGCATCTTCAATTTTTGCCCAAAGAACAGGGTCTAAAATAGTATTCATGGTTACAATTTAATTGTTTAATTCTAGTTGTTTTTCCCTATTTTTTATAGCAATTTCCTGAGCCACTCTTTGTGCAAGAAGTGTAAAATATTCTTCTTGCATTGAACCTTCACTCATAACTGCTGGCCTGCCAATATCGCCACCTTCACGAATTTTTTGTATCAATGGAATTTCTCCAAGCAAAGGAACATTTAATTTTTCTGCTAAATTTTTTGCTCCGCCATGTCCAAAAATATAGTATTTGTTTTGCGGCAATTCTTCTGGAGTAAACCAAGCCATGTTTTCTACTATGCCTAAAACCGGCACATTTAAACTTGGCATTTGAAACATGGATACACCTTTTTGTGCATCGGCCAGAGCAATAGTTTGCGGTGTGCTTACAATAATTACTCCTGTAAGAGGAACTGCTTGCACCAATGATAAATGAATATCGCCAGTGCCCGGTGGTAAATCAATTAAGAGATAATCCAATTCTCCCCAGTCTGTATCAGTAAACATTTGGTTTAATGCTTTGCTGGCCATTGGACCACGCCATACAATTGCTTGAGAAGTATCGGCAAAAAATCCTATGGACAATAATTTAACACCATAACTTTCTACAGGAACAATATAGCTTTTGCCTTCAATTGTTGTCATCATTGGTTTTTCATGCTCCACATCAAACATTATTGGAATGGATGGACCGTAAATATCTGCATCTACCAAACCAACTTTAGCGCCTGTTTTTGCAAGAGCAACTGCTAAATTGCTTGACACAGTAGATTTTCCAACACCACCTTTTCCGGATGCAATGGCAACTATATTTTTTACATTTGGCAATACAGCCTTTCCTGTTCCTCTTTTTGATGTTACTTCTGCATCCATTTTAACACTTACTTCTGCTTCTTTGTCAACAAAATGCAATACGGCATTTACGCTTGCTTTGTGCAGCATTTCTTTCATAGGGCATGCCGGAGTTGTAAGCATTACGGTAAACGAAACCTTTTTGCCAACAACAGTTAAGTCTCTAACCATGCCAAGCGTTACAATGTCTTGCTTAAAATCCGGATCTTCTACGTTTTTTAATGCTTCTAAAATATTTTCTTTGGTTAATTCCATGTTCTAAAATAATGCAAACAAATTTAGTGTTATTATTAGTATAACAATTCAATACATACATGTGTTATACAAGAATTAATCTTTTTTAAATCTTAAAAGAAACCAACACAACATTAATACTAACTTTGAATTGTGTTTAACAAAGAAAAAACTCTTTTAAAAAATCAGTTGTTGAGCAACTTTTTGTTTGAACCCACCCTGGGCCAATATGAGTTGATAGAGAAGCTGTGTAATTTTATTTTTTGCAGTGAACAAAATCCTGTGTTTATTTTAAAAGGATATGCTGGAACAGGAAAGACCAGTATTATTGGTGCACTTACAAAAAGTTTACCTAGCGTAAAACAACGTACATTATTGTTAGCACCAACCGGAAGAGCCTCTAAAGTATTGGGTAAAAGTTCCAGTAAAGCTGCGTTTACTATTCACAAAAAAATATACAAAGCCGCAGAAACAGAAAGTGGAGGTCCTTATTTTGTGCTCCAAAACAATAGTTTTATAAATACCTTAATTATTGTTGACGAAGCCTCCATGATTGGCGATTCGCAAGGCTTGAAGGGAGAGTTGGGAAGAAATTTATTGGAAGATTTATTTACGTTTGCTTTTCAGGGCGACAATTGTAAATTATTATTAATTGGCGATACTGCCCAGCTGCCACCTGTAGGATTAAGTTTGAGCCATGCATTGGATAAGGATTATTTAAAAAAGAATTTCCACCTCAGTATTTTTAATCATGAACTTACAGAAGTAATGAGGCAATCAGAAAGTTCGGGAATACTTACAAACGCTACAAAACTTAGAACCATCTTAAATGAAAAAGAAATTGGTTTTCCTAGGTTTAGTCTAAGTAATTTTAAGGATATAGTAAAAGTTGAAGGCACAGAATTGCAAGAAAATTTGGAGGATTCCTATTCTAAAGCGGGGAAAGACGAAACTATAATAATTACCAAATCCAACAAAAGAGCCAATTTGTATAACCAGCAAATAAGAAATAGAATTTTTATGATGGAGGAGGAATTGGCAAGTGGTGATTTGATGATGGTAGTGAAGAATAATTATTTTTGGTTTTCTAAAAATAAAAACCAACAGTTTATTGCCAATGGCGATATAATTAAAATAAGAAAAGTTAAAAGTGTGTATGAATTGTTTGGTTTTAAGTTTGCCGATGTAATAATTTCATTGATAGATTTTGAGGAAGAGCCGGAGTTTGATTGCACCTTACTATTAGATACAATTTATTCTGAAACTCCTGCCTTAACAAATGAGCAAAATAGAAAATTATATTTAAGTGTTTTAGAATCGTATGCCGACATTGAAAACAAAGCTGAGCGATTTTTAAAATTGAAGCAGGATAAATACTTTAATGCTTTGCAAGTAAAATTTTCTTATGCCGTTACCTGCCACAAAGCACAAGGAGGACAGTGGAGTAATGTGTTTGTTGACCAAGGATTTTTTACTGAAGAAGGATTAACTGCCGACTATTTAAAATGGCTGTATACCGCAACTACAAGAGCCTCGGAAAAGCTCTATTTGATAGGGTTTGACGACAAGTTTTTTGAGTAGGATTAAATCTTCTTTAATATTGCTCCTGCTTTTTCTAACGTTTCCTTGTCTTTGGCAAAGCAAAATCTAAGCACATTATTGTCCGTTGGTTTGTGGTAAAAAACTGAAACAGGAATGGATGCAATTTTATTTTCAATGGTAAATATTTTTGCAATTTCTGTGTCTTTTTCTTCTGAAATTTTATTGTATTTTAATAGTTGAAAATATGTTCCACTGCAAGGCAATGGTTCAAATCTAGAACCTTTAATTTGTTGCAAAAAATAATCTCTTTTTTCTTGATAAAACTTTCCAAGACCTAGATATTCTTCTTTTAATTGCAAGAAATCTGCGTAAGCATATTGTATTGGAGTGTTTACAGAAAAAACTAAAAATTGGTGGACTTTTCTAAACTCAATCATCAATTTTTCGGGTGCAACAACATATCCAATTTTCCATCCTGTGGTGTGAAATGTTTTTCCAAAGGATGAAACAATAACGCTCCGTTCGGCAAGCTTTGGGTAGCGAGCTACACTTTGGTGTTCAAATTTATCAAAAATGATGTGTTCGTACACCTCATCACTTAAAATAATGATATCAGTATTTTTTACAATCTTCTCTAACTTAGCCATGTCGGCAGCAGTAAAAATACTGCCAGTTGGATTATTTGGCGTATTTATAATTATCATTTTTGTTTGCCTTTTTACCAACTTTTTTACTTCCTCCCAATCTACTTTATAATTTGGGAATTTTAGTTGAGCATAAACCGCTTTTCCTCCATTTAGTTCAATTGCAGGAACGTAACAGTCATACGCCGGCTCAAAAACAATTACTTCGTCGCCTTCATTTATTAATGCCGAAATGGCTGTATATATTGCTTGAGTTGCACCTGCGGTAACGTTAATTTCTGTTTCGGGATTATATTTTGCAGAATAAAGTTCTTCTGTTTTTTGTGCAATTGCTTCTCTCAAGGCCAATATTCCTGGCATTGGTGCATATTGATTTTTTTTGTCTTGAATGTATTTGTTTACCAATTCTTTTAAATGTGTATTACAATCAAAGCTTGGGAACCCTTGCGATAAATTAAGTGCATTTTGTTCGTTGGCTAAGGCCGACATAACAGAAAATATTGAAGTTCCGGATTTTGGTAATTTAGAGGAAATTGAAAGTGGGCTATCCATTAAAATAAATTAGTAATTGTGCTTACTATAAAATGGTAAGCGGATAAAAAAACTGGTGAATAATAAGGATAATTATTCCTGCAATAATTCTATAATATCCAAAGAGTTTAAATCCGTTTTTATTTAAAAAAGTAATAAAAGTTTTAATGGCTATTATGGCTACAATAAATGCTACAAGGTTTCCTACTAGTAATAAATTTATCTCTTCTTTTGAGATATTACCGTTTGCTTTAAAGTATTTTAAAAGCTTGTAGGCTGTGGCTGCAAACATGGTAGGTACAGCTAGAAAAAACGAAAATTCAGCGGCAGATTTTCTATTTAAGCCTTGAGTTATTCCACCAATTATTGTTGCTGCCGATCTTGATACACCTGGAATTAATGCGATGCACTGAAACAATCCTATTTTAAATGCTCCAGCATTTGTTGGTTCTTCAATTGAATTGCCTTCCTTGTTGTTCATCCACTTGTCTATAAGTAAAAAAACTATTCCTCCTAAAACCAGCATAATTGCAACGGTAATAGGATTTTCTAATAATGCATCTATATAATCGTTTAAAAGTTTGCCAAAAATAGCAGCGGGAATAAATGCTATTAAAAGTTTAATATAAAAAGGAATTCCTACCAAAAACTTTTTCCAATACAAAACAAGCACCGAAAGAATTGCTCCAAGCTGAATGGCCACAGTAAAAAGTTTAGTGAAATTGTTGTTTGCAATTTTCATAAACGAAGATGCCAATACCATGTGGCCGGTAGAAGATACAGGTAAAAACTCCGTTAATCCTTCAATTACGGCCAGTACAATTGCTTCTAGGTAATTCACTTATTAGTTATTGTCTTTGTAGAAAATAGCAAAAATTTCTATTACCAAACCAACCAATATTAAAATTGGCGCAAGTGTTAGTCTTCTAAAATCAAAAATTTCGGGATAGTATTTTGTAGGATCATCTCCATTGCCACCGGTCATTAAAAAATATCCAAGAAAAATTACAAGCAAGCCTACAATCATTATTTGATAATTCTTTTTTGTAAACACAAATGTGTCGTTTCCTTCTTTTAATAGCGGTTTTTCGGTTGATTTTTTTGTCATTTTTTATTTTGAATAAAGTTGATCTAAGTCGTATTTTAAAAATTTTCTAACTACAAATAAAGTAGAAATTAATGATATAAACATACCAGAAACTATCATTGCTATGGAAAGCAGTGACCAATTAAAAAAATTATCTAACGATTTTATTCCTGGAATATTTTCTCGTGCAATAAAAATAAGTAGTAATAATAATACTACACTTGCTATTCCTCCTAAAAGGCCGTTTATGGAAGAATTTATTAAA
>CAIMMJ010000278.1 GCA_903842515.1 uncultured Bacteroidota bacterium
AAAATAAAAATGATTTCAAAATTTTCATAAAAATTTTAATAAACTAGTGTATAAATAAACAAACTAATTTTTGGCAATTTATTAATAAAAAAGTGAAAAGCAACAAGTAAATTATCCTAACTTTCTAACACGAGGCAAGCCCATGATTCATTGGAGTATTGTGAAATTAATTTTAAATTTAGTTGATTTGTTACTTCAATTATCTGAGCTACATCTGTTGTAAAAAATCCACTTAAAAAAATCAATCCATTTTTATTCAAACCTTCCTTATAGAATACTAAATCGTTAGATAATATATTGCGATTTATATTTGCTAAAACAATATCAAAATTTTGCCCATTTATAGTGCTTGCATCGCCAAGTTTTACTTCTATTAAACTACAATTATTCTTTGCAATATTTTCTACTGAATTTTCGTAAGCCCATTGATCGTTGTCTATTGCCAAAATATTTTTTGCTCCAATTTTTTCTGCTGCAATGGCCAAAATTGCAGTGCCACAGCCCATGTCAAGCAGTTTTCTACCATTAATTCTATCTCCGTAGTCATGCATAGCCTTTAGCATCATATATGTTGTGGAATGATGACCTGTTCCAAAAGACATTTTGGGTTCAATTACAATGTCAATTAATCCATGTTTTACTGTGTGGAAAGGCGCTCTAATTCTGCAAAAATTTTCTACTTCAATGGGTTCAAATTGTTCTTCCCATATTTTATTCCAATTTTGCTCTTCAATTTCTTGTGTGGTATATGAAATTTCGCAATCTATATTACTTAAAATCTGATCTACATTTTCCTTGTTAATGTTTTCTTTTCTGATGTATGCAAAAACATTTTCATCCTGCTCTGTAAACGATTCAAAATTTTCTTCAGCAAGCAATGCCACAACAATTTCATTAAAGGGAGAAAATGGTTTTAATGTTATTTTATATTCTATCCACGACATTGCTTAGGAATTAAGTATTGAATAAAAATCTTCTGCAATTAAAGAAGCACCGCCAATTAACCCACCATTAATATGTTTGGTAGAAAACAACTCTTGTGCATTTTTTGGATTGCAACTTCCTCCATATAAAATTGAAACTTGCTCTGCTGTTTCCGCTCCATATTTTTTTATTAAACATTCATATATAAATTGGTGCATTTCTCCAGCTTGCTTGGCACTTGCTGTTTTTCCGGTGCCAATTGCCCAAACAGGCTCGTAAGCTATTACTACATTAACTATTTGGTTGGCATTTAAATTTAAAACAGAATTGTTGAGTTGATTTTCTATTACACTGCAAAAGGTATCGTTTTCTCTTTCTTCTAATTTTTCGCCACAGCAATAAATTGGTTTAATTTTGTTTTGTAAAAGAAGAATTATTTTTTCAAGAATCATTGAATCTGTTTCAGCAAAATATTCTCTTCGTTCGCTGTGGCCTACAATACAAAATTCTACACCCATGGATGACAACATTTCTGCGGATACTTCGCCAGTGTATGCTCCAGAACTTTTGTGAGAGCAGTTTTGAGCACCAATTTTTATACACTCAAAGTCTTTTACTAATTCAATTGCATCTTTGATGTAAAGAAAGTTTGGAGATAAAACTATTGTAGTATTTAAGGGTTTCCTCTCTGAAATTAAGTTGGTTAAGTGTTTCACCAATTCTATGGCTTGGTGATAATCTTTGTTCATTTTCCAGTTGCCTACAACAATTTTATGTGATGACATGTTTAGCATTTTAAGTTGGCAAAAATATAAATTATTATGGTAACTGATTTTTGGCTTTTACTACTGATAAAACTTTAAAACTTATATGCAAAATTTAAATACTTTTGCAGAAAATAAAACAAATCAATTTAGATGGCATTAGATAGCATTGAAAGTGCAATAGAAGAAATAAAAAGCGGGAAAGTAATAATTGTAGTTGACGATGAAGACCGCGAAAACGAAGGAGACTTTGTATGTGCCGCTAATTCTATAACCCCCGAGATAATTAACTTTATGGCAACGCATGGCAGAGGACTAATTTGTGCACCGCTAATTGCATCTCGTTGCGAAGAGTTAGGATTAGATTTAATGGTGAACAAAAATAGTGCTGCATACGAAACACCTTTTACAGTTTCGGTAGATTTGATAGGCCATGGCTGCACCACCGGAATTTCTGCAAGCGATAGAGCAAAAACTATTCTTGCCCTTATAAACCCAAACATTAAACCAGAAGAATTAGGAAAACCCGGACATATTTTTCCACTAAAAGCACAAAAAGAAGGAGTTTTAAAAAGAGCAGGACATACCGAAGCTGCTATAGATTTAGCAAGACTTGCAGGGTTTGAACCTGCCGGTGTTATTGTAGAAATTATGAACGAAGATGGAACTATGGCAAGGCTTCCTGATTTAAAGTTAATAGCACAAAAATTTAACTTAAAAATTATTTCCATCAAAGATTTAATTGCCTACAGATTATCAAAAGAAAGTTTAATCACAAGAGAAGTTTCTGTTCTATTGCCCACACAACTTGGAGATTTTAGATTGCAAGCCTACAAGCAAAAAGATACAGACCAAGACCATCTGGCCTTAATAAAAGGCGAATGGAATTCAGATGAACCAATACTAGTAAGGGTGCATAGTTCTTGCCTTACTGGAGATATATTTGGTAGTTGCCGCTGCGATTGTGGGCCACAGTTGCATGCTGCCATGGAAAGAATAGAAAAAGAAGGGAAAGGGGTAATTGTTTATCTAAATCAAGAAGGAAGAGGAATTGGGCTTTTAAACAAACTTAAAGCCTATAAATTACAAGAAAATGGCATGGATACAGTAGAAGCCAATGAAGCATTGGGTTTTAGTATGGACGAGAGAGATTATGGCGTTGGCGCACAAATTCTGAGAGATTTAAACATTTCAAAAATTAAGTTAATGACAAACAATCCAAAGAAAAGAGCCGGTTTAATGGGCTTTGGATTAGAAATTGTTGAAAATGTTTCATTACAAATTAAATCTAATAAACATAATTCCTTATATTTAAAAACCAAAAAAGAAAAATTAGGACACAACCTAAAAATTGAAGACTAACCAATAAACCATATCTATATGAGTAATAATTTATTAAAAGGAAAAAGAGGAATAATTTCTGGTGCATTAGACCCTAATTCTATTGCCTGGAAAGTTGCCGAAAAGGCTTACGAACAAGGTGCAAGCATAGTTTTAACTAATGCTCCAATTGCCATGAGAATGGGTGAAATAAAGAATTTAGCAGAAAAAATAAATGCCCAAATTATTCCTGCCGATGCAACAAACGTTGATGAATTGAACAATTTGTTTACTAAATCTCAGGAAGTTTTAGGGGGAAAATTAGATTTTGTGTTGCACTCAATTGGGATGTCTGCCAACATTAGAAAAAATATACCCTATCCTGAATTGAACTACGATTTTTTTATGAAAAGTTTAGACGTTTCTGCTCTATCTCTGCATAAAATGCTAAGTGTTGCCATGAAACAAGATGCAATATCTGAATGGGGTTCTGTGGTTGCGCTAACATACATTGCAGCACAAAGAACTTTCCCTTTTTACACCGATATGGCCGAAGCAAAATCTATGCTGGAATCTATTACCAGAAGTTTTGGATACCACTACGGTAAAAAAAGAAAAGTAAGAATAAATACCATTTCTCAATCACCAACAAAAACAACTGCAGGTAGTGGAATAAAAGGGTTTGAATCGTTCTTTGATTTTGCCGATCAAATTTCACCGCTTGGAAATGCTTCTGCAGAGTCATGTGCCGATTATTGCGTTTCTCTTTTTAGCGACTACACAAGAATGGTTACAATGCAAAACTTGTTTCACGATGGTGGTTATTCCTTTACAGGAATTAGCGACGAGATTATGGACAAGATGTAATATTTAGTTTTCTTACAGCAAAATAATTTCTGTAATAATCTGTTTTGCTTAATATAAAATTAGATAAAAGTGCCAGCTAAATTGGGAAGAAATAAAATAGAAAAAACAAACAAGACCTTTGACACTGTGTTAAAGGTCTTTTATTTTGTTGTTGCCTTTTTTATTGTGAAAGCCTTTTGTTTTTCAACTAAATTGATGGCTCAAAAAAAGAAAGCCTTTGTAATTCTTGAATCTGATATTTCGTCGCCCGAAGGAATTAGCAACAAAGCATTTAGAAAAGGTCTTTCTGGTGTGGTAAACTACTCAAGCAACATACTTTTATGCACTCCAAACGGTAAAAGAAATTTTGGATTAGGTTTTCAGCGTTCAACATTTAAAGCCGGATTAAATGCAAATAACATTAGCGGAAACAACAATACACTGTTTGGTTTTAATTCCTTAAACCTCAAATTTGGCACTATTTTATATGCCGATTACATGTTTAAAATTCAAGGCTTTCTGCTATTGAATTATAATTTTTTAAAAGTAAAAAGCGTTGAAGTGCCTTTTGGTGAAGTGTATGATGCAACAACAAAACGTTTCTTTTCTTACCAACCGGGATTTGATTTTTTTTTAAGAGCTCAAGAAAATATTTATGTAGGTTTTAGATTAAGCTATAATTACCTGATTTATAAGTATAATCCCGAAGAGTTTTATTTAAATGAACTAAGAGTGTTTAGTCCAAATGACTATTCGAAGAATGTTGGTATTTTAAATTTTGGACTCTCGTTCAGGTATGAATTTAATAAGAATCCAGATGAATAAAAATAATCACTTAGACTTATTTTTTTAAATTAAATTTGCCGAAAATTTCCTTTGGATAAAAACAAAAACATAGAATTTTTAAATCATTCGATTTTTACAACTTTAAAAGAAGTTTCAGCAAAATTGGGAGTTAAATCATACGTTGTTGGTGGCTACGTTAGAGATTGTTTTTTAAACAGAGCAGGAAAAGACATTGATGTGGTAACCATTGGAAGTGGAATTAAATTTGCAGAAAAATGTTCAGAAATATTGCCAGAGAAACCCTCTGTTGCTGTTTTTAAAAACTTTGGAACGGCTATGTTTAGAGCTGGCGAATGGGAAGTGGAGACAGTTGGTGCAAGAAAAGAATCTTACCGCAGCCATTCACGCAAACCAATTGTAGAAGATGGCACCTTAGAGGATGACCAATTAAGAAGAGATTTCACCATTAACGCCTTAGCATTTTCTTTGAACCACGAAAATTTTGGAGAATTACTAGATCCATTTAATGGAATAAGCGACTTGCAAAATAAAATCATAAAAACTCCAACAAATCCAGATGTAACTTTTTCTGACGACCCATTAAGAATTTTAAGAGCTATACGATTTGCTTCGCAACTTAATTTTACCATAGAAGAAAATTGCTTTCAATCAATTATTAGAAATAGAGAAAGGCTTAAAATTATTTCTCAAGAGAGAATAACAGAGGAATTCAACAAAATTTTACTTTCCCCCAAACCATCCATTGGTCTTAAACTATTATTTGATACAAAAATTCTCCACGATATTTTTCCGCAATTAGTTTTATTGCAGGTGGTAGAAACTATAGGTGACAAATCTCACAAAGATAATTTTTATCACACACTAGAAGTTTTAGATAACATTGCAGTAAATACAAATAACTTGTGGTTAAGATGGGCTGCACTTTTGCATGACATTGCAAAGCCACAAACAAAAAGGTTTGAACCAAGCCACGGCTGGACATTTCATGGACACGAAGACAAAGGCTCAAGAATGGTTCCTAAAATATTTGCTCACTTTAAATTGCCATTAAATGACAAAATGAAGTACGTGCAAAAATTAGTATTGCTGCATTTGCGTCCAATAGTTCTCTCGCAAGAAATTGTAACGGATTCGGCAGTACGAAGATTATTGTTTGATGCAGGAGACGACATTGACGATTTAATGACACTTTGTAACGCTGATATTACATCAAAAAATGCTACAAAAGTAAAGAAGCATTTAGCCAATTTTGAACGAGTAAGAGAAAAGCTAAAAGAGGTGGAAGAAAAAGATAAAATTAGAAATTGGCAACCACCCATAAGTGGAGAAGATATTATGCATATTTTTGATTTAAAACCAGGTAGAGAAATTGGAACATTAAAAAACTTAATTAGAGAAGCTATTCTTGAAGGAGAAATTACAAATAGCAGGGAACAAGCGTATACTTTTCTTGTTACTAAAGCCGGAGAAATGGGATTTTTCCCAACAAATAATTAACTTTGAAACTTCATTTATACAAATATGCCTATATATAGATTTAGAGCCATTTTAGAGGACCACGAAGATGTTTACAGAGATATTGATATTAAGCCTGAACAAACATTTGAGCAATTTGCAATTGTGCTAAAAAACGCCTTTGGCTTAAAAGAAAACCTTTTTTGTGCTTTTTATAACAGCGACGACTATTACAGAAAAGGAACTGAAATTGAATTTTTTATTTTAGATAAAAAAGGCAAAGCATTTCCAACTGAAATTTGTGATGAAGTTGCTGCTCCTCATCAAAAATTTTTGATTGTTGTAGATGATCTATTGTCTACATATATTTTGCACTTAGAGTTATTTAAAATTCTAAAGGAAGCTGATAAAAAATTAACTTATCCTACTTGTGTAAAAACAATTGGCAATATGCCCAAACCTACCATTCGCTCTATTGTTGCACCACCCGTAGATGAGGAAGATTTAAAATCATCAGAATTATTTTTTAAAGAATTAGAATCCGGCGAAGACGAACAGGCTTACGAAGAAGAAGTTCTTGTTCCGGATTTAAACGATGATGACACTTCCGAAGATTCAGAAAAAGCATCTTTCTCTATAGATACCGATGATGAAAGTGAGACAGAAAACGAAGATGAAGTTTCTGAAGGTGGAGACGAAATGATGGACACCGAAGAAGATTTTTAGTTTAATGTGGATGCAAAATGGATTAAACAATTCTGCAACAAAAAAATTAATATGCATTGTTGGGCCAACTGCTTCTGGAAAAACATCCTTGGCAATTAAAATTGCATCTCTCCTCAATACCGAAATAATATCTGCAGATTCCCGTCAAGTTTATAAAGAACTATCAATAGGAACAGCAGTGCCATCTCAATCAGAACTCTCGGAAATTAAGCACCATTTTATTCAACACAAAAGTATTTTTGAAAATTACTCTGTTGCTGATTTTGAAAAAGAAGCCATCCAAAAAATTGAAGATTTATTTAACACACACGAATATGTTGTTTTAGTTGGAGGCACAGGTTTATACATAAAAGCAATTGAAGAAGGATTTGATGAATTGCCTCAGGCTAACTACCAGTATAGGCAAGAATTAGAAAGTTTGTTGAGCGAAAAAGGAATAGCTTACTTACAAAACCTCTTGATGCAAAAAGACATAGAAGCCTATTCATCAATTGATATACATAATCCAAGAAGATTAATAAGGGCATTAGAAATAATTGAAATTAGCGGTGAAAATCTCGCTGCTTCATGGAAACAAAAAAAAACATCACGAAATTTTGTTACCATAAAAATTGGAATCAATTTGCCGAGAGAAGAGCTCTATCAAAGAATTAATTTGAGAGTTGACAGTATGTTAGAAAGTGGATTAAAAACAGAAATTGAAACACTAAAAGAATATAAAAATCTTCAAGCCTTAAACACAGTTGGATACAAAGAATGGTGGCCTTACTTTAATGAATTAGAAACATTAGAACACGTAATCACCAAAATAAAACAACATACCAGAAACTTTGCAAAGCGCCAGCTAACTTGGTTTAGAAAAGACTCCGCAATAATTTGGTGGGATAAAGAACAAGTAGTTGATACACAAAATTCTTTAGCGAATATTGGAATAAATTTATGAAAAAGATATTTCAATCATTTGCAGAAATAGAGAAACATATTCTGTATGTTATTTACGCTGAATTTTTTGTGCAACTTATTAATACCACTTTGTTTTCTATTCAGTTAATCTTTATGCAGAAAAACGGTTATAGCGATTACGAAGGAGCCAACTTTATATCTTACCGTTTTTTAGGAGTATTACTTTTAGCTGTTCCATTAGGTCTGTATATAAAAGGAAGGAAAATAAAACATCTTTTTTTTACGTCTGTTTATGCCTCCCCTATTTTAGCAATAGGAATAGTATTTTCTATTCAAAATCATTGGAACATAGGTTTAATAATTTCACAATTTCTATGGGGAATATTTTTTACTCTTATACAAATTCCAGTTCTCCCTTATATCCTTAGAAACTCAAAATCAGAAAAACAAACAGAGGCAATATCTTTGAGTTACTCCACTTTTTCTTTTGCTGGAATTTTTGGAGGATTATTAATTGCTGTGCTTAACTCCTTAAATCCCAATTTATTCAATGAATTCAACTTAATTCTATTTATCATCTTGTTAAGTTGCTTTGGAATATACTTCATCCACAAAATAAAATATGTAGAAAATATTCCAATTTTAAAAACCAAAAGAAGAGACCTTACAGATTTCGATTGGAAGATAATTTTTAAAGGCCTTACTCCTACTTTTATTATAGCAGTTGGAGCCGGATTAACCATTCCTTTTATTAGTATTTTTTTTTATAACGTACACGGCCTAAATACGGATAGTTTTTCTTTATTAAATTCGGTTGGTGCTTTGTTGGTGGCTATATCTGCCTTATTGGTTCCTTTGGTAAAAAAAACCATCGGCTATAAAATTGCTATCCCAACCACTCAATCTTTTGCTGTTTTAGCATTAATATTATTAGCAACCACTCAATTGTATGCCCAACAAAAAATAGCTGTGTACCTTGCCATGTTTTGTTTTTTATTGCGTCAGCCACTAATGAATATTGCGGGACCAATGACATCTGAAATTGTAATGAATTATGTTGGCAAAAGAAACCAAGAAATTGTAAGTGCTCTTACAGCGGCAATTTGGAGCGGCAGCTGGTTTGTAAGCTCAAAAATATTTGCCTGGCTAAGGTCACTAGGAATTCAATACGTTTACGTTTTTTTGATAACCGCTTTACTCTATGGTGTTGGTGTAATTTGGTATTACATTCTTATTTTAGATTATGTAAAAAGAGAAAAAGCCGGTTTGATAGAAAGTGAATTAAAAATATCTT
>CAIMMJ010000279.1 GCA_903842515.1 uncultured Bacteroidota bacterium
ATTTTTTAATTTGTGTTATTCTCAAGAAATTGTATTTCCTAAATTTCAAAAAAAAGACAGTACTTATACTTTGGGAGACAAATTGATTCATGATGATTTTTTTGAACTTGAACACACAAATTCTTTGTTTTTGAAACTAAATATGGGATATTAAAAAATACATCCTCGAAAGCAAATTTCTATACAAAGAATTAGGAATGGACTAAAAAATGGTAGGTGCAAAAAAGCTAATACTTATCTTTTATTATTTCAAAAAGCTGAGCAGTATTTAATGGTTTTGGCAAAAGATCTAATGCAATAGAATTTGCTCTTGCACGGGAATTATCTCCAAAATCTAAAGACGATGAAACCATTACTACTTTGCATTTATTTATAAATTCGTCCTCAAAAAAATTAAACTTTGCAAGAAACTCAAATCCATTCATGATTGGCATTTGAATATCTAACAAAATTAAATCAGGCCAATTTGATAAGGTACAATCTGCCAAATAAGCCAATGCCAGGGTACCAGAGTTAAATGGGATGACTGAATTTACCCAATCGCATTTACTTAAAAATGTTTGGTGTATAAATAAATCAATATCAGAATCGTCTACTAGTAAAATATTTATAGGTTTCATTATTTATTATTTACCTTGTTTGGAATAAATATTTTAAATGATGTTCCTGTCTCTAAGGAAGAGGCCACTTCTATTGTACCTCCAATTTTTTCTAATGCTTCTTTCACAATATAAAGACCAATTCCACTGCCTTGCTTTTCATTGGCAGTAAGAGTTCTAAAAAACATTTTAAAAATATGCTCTAAATGTTCTTGTAAAATACCAATGCCATTATCTGTAATTGTAATGTAAACTGATTTTTGATTTGCGTTTATAACTATTTGAATTTTATGCTCAGCATTTTCTGGATTTTTAAACTTTATTGCATTAGATATTAAGTTACTTAAAATAACTTTTATTCTAAACAAATCTCCTATAAATTCTTCACTTTGCTTAACATTAGTTTCAATAAATACTCCATCGTCTATTTTGTTTTGCGATTTTAAAATATCGTTTATTAATTCTTGAAAGTTAATGTCCTGAAGCAATTCATCTGACTTTGAATTGATATAGTAGTCAATAATATTTCTTAAATAGGCATCTAATTTTAAAACACAATCTTCAATTTTCTTTGAGTATGTAGGATTATAACTATCTTTTTCCATTTTAGAAAGTTCCAATACTCCCAATATTGACATTAATGGAGAACGCAAATCATGCGAAACACTGTAAACAAACTTATTTAATTCGTTGTTTAATTTTTCTAACTCAGTATTTTTAGAATTAATCTCTTTTTTTGAAAGAAAAACTTGGCTTGCATTTTCTAATATCAAAGATAGTTTTTCCCAGTCCCAAGGTTTTTGAATGTATTTAAAAACTTGTCCGCGGTTAATGGCATCAATAACTACGTCGATATCCGATTGACCTGTGATTAAAATTCTTACACTATTTGGGCAAAACGGAAGTGTTTTTTCTAAAAATTCAACACCTGTTATGGCAGGCATTCTTTGATCAGAAAGAATAATTTCAACAGGAATGGTTTCAACAATTCTTAAAGCATCTGCAGCATTTTTTGCAATGTAAACTTCATAATACTTTCTAAAAAAAGACTTAAATGAATTTAAATTGTTCTCTTCATCATCTACGTAAAGAATTTTAATTTTATCTGTTTGCACAATTTCTCCTAATTATTAAAATGTAATTTTAAATGTTTTTTTAGAATTATGCTAATTTTTGTTCCAACACCTTCTGTAGATTCTACTTCAATTTTGGCTTGGTGTGTTTCTATAATTTTAAATACAATTGACATTCCTAGTCCTGTGCCCTCTCCTACATCTTTAGTAGTAAAAAATGGTTCAAATATTTTATGTTTTACTTGTTCACTCATTCCAATGCCAGAATCTTCTACAACTAAAATTACATTATCTGCCGTTTCAAAAGTTGTGATTTTTAAAAATTGATCAAATTCTAAACCTTTCTTTTTTATTGCATACAAGGCATTACTAAAAAGATTCATAAAAACTTGATTTAACTTTCCTGGCAAACAATCAATAAATGGCAAATCGCCAAGCTCTTTAATAACTTTGATATTTGGAGTAAGTAAATTTTTTAATAATACCAAAGTGCTTTCAATACCTTCGTTAATATTGGCCTGTTTAATATCTGTTTCATCAAGACGAGAAAAATTCTTTAGGCCAGTAACTATTTCGGCCGTACGTTTTGCGCCGTCTTCAATTCCTGAAAGTAAAATCTCAACTTCTTTTTTTACGTATTCTAAATCTATACTGTTTTTATACTCATTAATTGCTATCAAATCTTTTTCAAGATTTTTACTTCCTTCTAATTCTTCGTACTTCTTAATTACGTTAAGAATGTCTTCTACATCTAACTTAAGTGGCTTTACGTTTGCGCTAACAAAATTTATTGGATTGTTTATTTCATGAGCTATGCCGGCCGTTAACTGACCAAGCGAAGCCATCTTTTCTGCATCAACCAATTGTGCCTGTGTTTCCTTTAAGTTATTTAGTGCAAGATTTATTTCAACATTTGCTTTTTCCAATTCTAATGTACGCTCAGTAACCTTTCTTTCTAGCACAATGTTTTGTTCTTTAATTAAAATCTCATTTTGCTTGAGCGCTTCTAATGCTTTTGCTTGAGATTCTTCTTTTTCCCTTTTGAGAATATTTATCCTATCGGCTAGTGCAAACGAAAGCAAAATAACTTCTACAACTGAACCAAATTGCAGGGCATAGGTGGTAAAAATATTTGCTTCAATTATTCCGGCATCTTTTAGCACAAATACAAAAACGCCTATTACCAAAACAATCCAGGCTAAAAAGAAAAATTTTGCGGGAGGATAACCTTTTCGGTAAATAATTAAGGAGGTCACAAAAATGTATATAGAAACTATGCCTACTGCTGCTTGCGTAATTTGATGAGAAAAGGCATTTACCTTGTATGTATTTGCCACGATACAGAGTAAAAAAAGTGCAACAATAAAATTTTTAAATTTATCCAGTTTGGGCGTAAATTCTTTTGTATGTAAAAAAAATCTTAAGAATTCTATAGACGACAAACAAACAAAAGTTGTAGAGTAATAAACACTTCGTGAGGCGAACCAAAAACTATTTGTCCAAATAAATTTTAATGCATAGCCTTCCAAAACTGCCTGAGTAAATCCCACAAAGAAAATATATACAACATAGTATAAATAGCTTTTATCTTTTACGGTAAAATAGATAAATAAATTATAAGCCATCATTACCAAGATAACTCCAAAATAAATTCCAAACAGTAAGTCTCTTTTTCTATTTCGTTCAAGGGTATTAGAAATGTTACCCACCTGCACAGGCATTAATACTTGTTCGCCACTTTTTACTCGTATTAAATAGTGTTTTTCTTGATTACTGTTGAGCTTAGTATCAAACAATAAATACTGGTCTTTGTATTTTCTCTCTTCAAAACTAATGAGCTCTCCAAGCGTTTTTTGTTGAATTAATACTCCATTTTCATTCAACTCAAACAACTGCAATTCATCAATTACAGATTGATTAATTTGAATTATAAAATTAGAATCTCTGTTTGAATCGTTTTTTAATTTAAACTTTATCCAAAAGTTACCCTCCGTAAAACCTAGATTAGGAACTTTATTTTTACAAGGAATAAATTTTTTTGACTGGTATATTTCTTGATAATCTAGTTTGCCATCCTTGTCATTTAAGATGGATAAATTTTCTCCAATTATTTTAGTAGAAAAATCTTTGGGAATAACAAATGCATCTTTAGCGAGTGCAGAAAATAAATTAACGAAAAGAAATAAAAATAATAAATAATTTTTTTTCATTCATCAGAATTTTGTGTTGGGTAAAATTAAATTGTATTTAACTAAAACCTCTTCCCCTTTGGCAGTAAGTTCATATTTATCTGTAAGTGGATTTTCCCTTAAATATAAAATTCTTGTTTTGTAATTTTGATATACCCTGTCTAAAGTAAATGGATTCATAGTTAGAACCCTTGCAACAAAATTAGAATTTGGATAAATAAATTCGCCATTATTACCAATTCCTCTTTCAATTTTATAACCCACCTGCAATGCTATTTTTAATGTATAGTGAGCCACAATGGTAAACATTGAGTTTATTGGAAGTTGATTTGCAATTGCAATTCCGGCTATAACCAACATAAGCGTTATTCCCATTTGAGGGGCTTCTTCTCTGCTGTTCCACAACCCACACAACTCGCAAGTACCTCCATTAATTCTGTAATTATTAACCAACTCTACAATCTTTGGATCAAAATGTGTAACGGCTTCTTCAACAGGAAGTGGTTGCTGGCCATCGGAAATTTGTATTCTAATTCCTCCAAGAAGATTTCCTGTTTTTTCGGATTCGGCAATTATTACAAAAACATAGGGATCGTCGGCCCAATCAGATTTATTGGTGGTTATATTAGACAAATTAAATCCTTCGAGCACCTTTCTATGTTCATTTGCATAACGCAAACAAGCTTCGGGTTCATCTATTGCTCTAAATGCTCTAATTTTTATCATTTGTTTCTAAACAAATATTAAAACTTCATTTATATCTCTTCTTAGCGAATTTACAACAGGTTTTGCACCTTTAAATAGTCGGAATAAAAATATTTCTCCCATATTATCATTTTCAATATTCCAAATTTCTTTGTATTTCTTTCTTAACATTGGTAGTCTTTCTAACATATTTTCATCTAATCCATCACCATGACCATGAATGAGCCTTGCAAATAAAAATGTGGCAGGAGATTGAGGTTGAAACGCAATGCCCAAACCGTTTGCTTTTAGCCAAACTTTTTCCATTGCTCTACCTCCATCAACAACAGATTCTTTTGAATAAGTTGGCATAGTTATTAAACCAAGGGCTGATGCACCGGCAGTTGATTTTTTTGATAATTTTTCAAATGCTGTTCCGCCTTTCCACTGGTTTAAATACTGAATAACCTTTTTATCTTTTGCCATTTTAAATCCGGTTAATTCAGCAATTGTAAGATCGCAAGTTTCTATATCAATACCATCTTTGGTTTTTAAATTTTCTTGTGGTGTCCATCTAATTTCATCTAAAAAATTTTTATGGCCTTCGTCATGCATAATTCGCAATTTTTCTACTTCGGCAATAACGCTTCCAAGTTCATTTATTTTATTTAAATCGGTAATAATTTTTAGTTCACAGCCCTCTATTTCATTAGCAACATTTGCTAATTCTGCTAGTTCTGCGGTTGGAATTTCAATTCTGTTTTCGATGTTTCTGTTAGTTAACCTTAAGTTGATTAACGAATAAAGATTTGAATTAAATTTTTTTTCAATTTCTGAGGAAGAAAAATTACTCTCAAAAAACTCAAACGATGCCACTAAATTTTTATCGGCATGGTTGGGGAAATAATTAATTTTAATGTTTAAATTATTGTTTTGTGCAGATAGAATTAAGTTTTCTATTGCAGCGCCTAAAGCTACTCTCGAAGCCATACTATCAAAATCTAAAAGAGGAGATGAACGCAGTACGTCTTGTAAAAGGTATAACTTTTTTCCTTTGTGGTACCAAATCCATGGCTGTGCATTTCCACCCGAAGGGGCTTTGGTGGCATCCAAAACTATTTCGGTAATTAATTTCTTATCAAGTTCAATTGATTTATCGCTAACAATTTGAGCATCAGATTTAATAAAATCAATAATTTCATCTTCGATGGAGGCATTAAAATTATTCTTAAACACAAAATTACTTTCATTCACATTTGTGTTATCATTTTTTATTATGTCCTCCACATCAATGTAAAATCTTCCGGAGCCGGTGTAATAATTTAGTAATACCCTTCTACTAACATCTGCGGTAATTCCCCCGCCCAAAGTAACGGCAGATGCTAATTGCGGCCAAGTAGAAATTGTTTCACCAATTTCCATCATAGATGCCTTAGCTCTGGTGCTAATGGTATCTATTCCTACAATATCCAACATGTAAGGAATTTTGTCTTCGTTGGTTTTTAAGGTTTTTAGTTTTGCAATGTCTAAATTTTCTAATAACCCGTGAAGAACAGGTCTTTGCGGATGTAAATCAAATCTTTCTATATCTAGCATACACCTGTCGCTAGCTTCCATTATTACAGGCACCTTTAGTTCCTTGGCTTTGTATCGACTCAAAATTTTTATGTCTAATCCATCTGATTCTTCCACCAATAAATCCAATTTCCCTCCATCTAAAAAAAACGAATCCATGTTGTCTTCGTTTAATCCTTGCGTAAAGCATTTTATTGCAATAAATGGATCTATTTCAGAAATTTCTCTTGCAACAGATATGCATTTAGAAAGTCCAAGATTCTGTAAACCAGTTCTTATTCTATTTAAGTTCGTTAATTCTAGGGTATCAAAATCTGCCAATCGCAATTCACCGCAAACTCTTTCCATTGCTAATGTAACAGATACTGATTGACCTACGGAAAGCCCAATTACACCAATTTTTTTCTGAGATAAAATTTCTCTTTCATGCAAAGTTATTTTGTACTGATTTCGGCTGGTTCTTACATCAATAAATTCGTCTTTATCTAAAATATGAATTAATTTTTTTGACCATGGGTAATACACCCAAATTCCATATTCATAAATTGAATCAGCACCAAGTTTCTTATTTATTTCGTTTTCTAAATCTGATGCTGAAAATTTTTTTGCAGGGTTTTGGCATTTTATTAGTTCTGATAGCTGACCCCTTATTTCATCATGAACAACAACTGAGTCATCCTCTAAAAGTTGATTTATTTTGATTTGGTCATTATCGTTTTTTGGATAAAAAAACAGAGGCACATACGAACTTTCTGTGCTTATTAATTGCTCTGTTTTTTTTAATATCTTACTTACGTTTAATGACATTTATCCGCCGATTTTGTTAGTCTTTTTTATGCAAAGAAAGTTTATTAAGTAAACAATCCTAATTTTTTTTGTAAAAAAAATAAATTAAACAAAATAAAATTCTATTTTTGAACGTATTTACTAACTATGAGTTTTTAATAAACCATCAAAAAATAAATTTATGGATAATAATATTAAACCTTTAGTGCTTTATGTTGACGATGAAGACAACAATTTGAATGCATTTAGAGCAGGATACAGAAGAGATTTTGAAATATATACAGCAAGTTCAGCACTAGAAGGTTTGAAAATTTTAGAAGAACGAGAAATTCCCGTGTTAATTACAGACCAGAGAATGCCAGAGGTTTTGGGCACTGAATTACTGGCTGAAGCAGTTCAAAAATATCCAGATCAAATGAGAATTTTGCTTACTGGTTTTTCTGATATTGATGCCCTAAAAGATGCAGTAAATAGAGGGCAAATTTATAAATACATGCAAAAACCTTGGAATCATGATGAACTTAAAGAAACCATTATTTTGGCCGCCCAAATTTATCAGCTGAAAAAAGAACGTATTGAAATGCAAGAAAAATTATTGTTGAACAACGAACAATTAGAATTTATTCTTAGGCAAAAACTTTTATCTTAGTTGTTTAGTCCTCTAATTTTTGACGATTTTTACACTTCAGTAAGTATCTCTTCCAGCAGTTTTCGGCTCCTTTGTAATTTTTCTCTAGATTTTAGTGGCTCTTCTAACTCATCTGCATTTCCTAGGTGCCCAAGTGCTATTACCACCATTGGTTCATAAACGGATTCAATGTTTAAATTCTTAATCAACACTTCACCATTAAAACCTGCCATTGGATGGCAGTAAATGTCCATTTCCGTTGCCTGATAAAGTAATGTAGCATTTGCCAATCCTAAATCGTGGTTTGCCCATCTATTTTCTTTGCCTGTTTTTTCGCTTATTTTTTTTACGCAACAAACGATTAATGCGGAAGAATTTTGGGCCCACACTTTATTACCTTCCTCCAATCCGTTAAGAATGAGCCTAAACCCATCAGTATTTTTTAATCCAAAATAAAAGTGCCAAGGCTGTTCATTGCTTGCACTTGGTGCCCAAGAGGCTGCTTCTAATAAAGTAAGAACTTCATTTTTTGTAACAAGAGTTTTACTGAAGGCCCGCGGGCTCCATCGTTTTGAAATTATTTCTGAAACACGGAATTTTGTTTGAGCTATTTTATTCATCAAATTTTTGTATGATTATTTTTTCAAAAAAAAAAGCCGGCGAAGCCGGCTTTTAATTGTAGTGTGTTAAAATTACTTTTTAGGAGCAGCTTCGTTAGAAGACTTGCTGTCTTTATCATGACAAGATTTTGCTTCAGAACCTTTAGCACAAGCTTTTTCTGAACCTCCTGCTTTGCAACAAGATTTTTTATCTTTTGCACATGATTTTTCTTTGTCTTTGTCGCCAGCAAAAGAAACAGTGCTTAAACTTAAAGCAGCGAATACAAATAAAATTGATAATTTTTTCATTTTTTTAGTTTTAGTTTAATTAATTGACAACAAATTTACAAAAAGTATTTATTATTCTAAGGCTCTTTTGTTAAATAATATATATCCAAAAGAAAACAAAACTCCATACACGGGCTTGTTGGCAAGTACTCCTGCCTTGTTTAAACTTGGTTCCTGATCAAAGTAATTAAAACTCAAACTCAGCGGCCCAACAGGGCTGTGATAAACAATTGATGAACTTGCAACAAAATAAAGTTTACTGAATGGTTGTCCGTAAAAAGCTTGTTTTTCATCGTTTTGCAAAATTTCTTTGTAGGGTTGAAAGGCAAAACCCTCTAGTCTAAAATCTAAAGTTTTAAAAATATTAACTACATTTCTTAAACCAAATGCAGCATAATTGTGAGTTCTGAATTTGGGAATAAACCTAGTTTTACTTTCTGGTATTGGTGCAAAAAAAGGACTTGCCAAAATTGTTGCTGTGTAATTATTAAAAAAATCTTGATCAGAAACTACCGCCTCTGTAAATACTCCTAATCTAATTTTTCCTCTGCGTTTGTAATATGTTTCGTAGGTAAATTTAAATTGATACCAGGTGTGAAATTTGGAAAATACATCAATATTGGCTTCGTTTGAAGTAGAGCCGGGAGTGTTAACTTGCTCACCAACTAAATATCGTGCTCTAAAACCTAAGTATGTGCCGGAGTTTGCATATTGCTTTTTGTTTAAAGTATTTCTCTCAAACCCAAAAAAAACAGAATAGTTATCAAAACTTGTAATATCTGAGGTATCAGAAGATTTAAATGTTCTGTTTTGATAATACTCGTCGTACATGTTGGCATAAGATGTTCCAGCTAAAATTCTTGACTTATTTTTTACTGGCAGAGCAAACTCTAAACTTCCAAAATTTTCGTATTGCACCAAATAACTTGGTTTAACATCTTCAAAAAATGTGGTTGCACTTTTAAAAAAATCAAATCTATTTCTTGTGAAACTTAGCTCGGTATAAAATGGCAATGAAAATGGGATATCAAATTTTGCCTTTACTTGATAAGAGCCGTAGAATTTTCCAAAATAAGAATTTGCAGAAATTGTTGTGGCAAAATTTCCTAAATAATTATACTGAGCGCCAATGTATGCAGCGTTAATTGGTCTTGATGAAAAGTTTCCACCAAATGCTACAAAAACATCCTTCTCTTTTTTAATTTTAAGGTTTAACTTATAATATCCTGTTTGAGGATTTAATGTTGCAGTGGGATAAATTTGGTTGATTTTTTCATCTGCAGATAGCCTAAAATACTTTGGTCTTAGTTCGTCTATCGAAATTAATTTTCCTCTCTTTAAAAGCAACCTTCTCACATATTTTGATTGAGATTTTTTTATTCCTGTAATGTTAAGTTCCTCAAATATTAACCTATTGCTGGCGTATTTAAATTGCTCCCGTTTGCAAAACAATTCAAAACCATCTACTCGTCTTTTTACTTTTTGCAAAATTTCTTGCATTTTTAATTCAGTTGCTTCGTATCCTTTTTCAATTAAATAGGGCGTTTGGCTAAAGTTAAATAAGGAGGTTTCGTTTGGTCTTGGCTCAATTAAAATTAGTTGAGCATTTATTTTATTTATTGGTTTTCTATCAATTACCATACTTTTTAATTGCGACAAAATATCATCTTCGCTAGGATTTTGCATGTTTTCAGAAACTGTACTGCCTATAATAATATCGGGCAAAAATTCTTTGTCGGCAATGTCAATAGGGAAGTTATTATACAATCCTCCATCAAAAAACAAATGATTGTTTATATTTAATGGCTTAAGATAAAATGGATAAGATAATGAGGCTCTAATGGATTGTCCTAAATTACCAGTGGAAAAAACTTTTGTTGATTTGCTAGTTATATCGGTAGCTACACATCTAAATGGAATAAATAAAGAATCGAAATTATTCTTAGAACTTGCTGTGGCATTTGAAAACAGTTCCATCATATTAAAATCAATTGGAACAGGACTAACTAAGTTGGTGGGTATTGAGGTTCTTAAAATGGTATCGGGCGAAAATTTAAAATTTATCCAAGAGGCATCAGGTGATTTTTTCTTAAAAAAATAAACATACTTTTCTTCAATATCTCCTGTAGCATTCAACTGAAATTTTTCTGATTTTGCAAATGCCTCTATCTCTGCAATAGAATATCCCGCAGCATACAAACCACCAATTAATGCTCCCATTGAGGTTCCTGCAATATAATCTATGGGTATATGATTTTGCTCCAAAGATTTTAAAACTCCAATGTGCGAAAGTCCATCTGCACCGCCACCGCTAAGCACTACTGCAACTTTTTGTGCTTTTGTTTGAGTAGTAAAAAGTAGCACGAATAAGCCAAATAAAAGTACTTTGTTGCAAATTATTGTTTTACTAAATATGTACTTTTTTAAAATCAACTTAATTTTTTAATGAAGTAATTAATTCCGAAAAGTACTTAAAAGATTGCAATAATCTTGAGCCATACCAACTAAAAAACTCACCATCAACAAGTAAAATCTTTGACTCAGGAAAATAATTCTGAATTTCTTTAACATGTTTTTCTTTAAATGGAAATGGTTCTGATGAAAGAAAAACATAAGTTGGATGAATGTTATTAAGCTCAGTAAACTTAATTTCGGGATAACGATTTAATGTGAGGCAATTATTAAGTCCTAAATATTTACACATCGAATCTATAAATGTATTTTTTCCGGCCGCCATTATTGGATTGTACCAAATTAGATATAAAAATGTGCCACTTAGTTTAATGGTGCTTGAAATAAATTTTTCACTCTTGCTTAAAATATTTAGGCAAATACTTTCTGATTTAGTTTGTGAATTTGTAAGTGCCCCAATTTTTTTGATTGCATCCAACGAATCCTCTAGGGTAACAATATCGCTAATCCAAACAGGAAATTTTTTTTCTAAAAATTCTATATCAGATTTTGAATTTTCTTCTTTGTTTCCAATTATTAAATCGGGCTGTAGTTCTTCAATTAAACTAAGATTTAAATTTTTTGTTCCTCCAATTCTAACTTTAGTTTTGAACCATTCATTGGGGTGAATACAAAATTTTGTGATGCCAACCACTCGTTCATCCAATCCCAAATCATACAGCAACTCAGTTTGCGAAGGAACAATAGATATTATTCTTTTTGGAAAAGTTGGCAGGTAAACTTCCCTATTCAATTGGTCAGTAACCTTAACAAACATTTTTTTATTTTGTTAGTGCTTGAATAATATCGTGACGAGTAATGATAAATGTTTCGTCAGTTTTAAAATCTCTTACTAAAACCGCAGGGTTTGTTGGTGTTATCATGGTGGACAACAAATCTACAGGAGTAGAAATATCGGCAAATGAAAATGCTGGCTGCATAACTTCAGATACAGGTTGCTTGGTAATATCAGGGTTTTTTACAATTTGAGAAAACAATTCAGACTCATTTAATGAGCCCACTATTCTTTTGTCGTTGGTTACAGGAATTTGCGAAATATCTAATTTATTCATCATTGCAATGGCTTCGCTTAAATTTTGAGAAGCTTCAATAGTGATGAGTTTTTCTTTGCCCCTAGTAGAAACCAAGTCTTTGGCAGTTAATCCTTTTTTATCCAAATACCCTTTTTCTCTCATCCAATCGTCGTTGAACATTTTACCTAAATACCTGGTGCCATGGTCATGAAAAATTACTACCACCACATCACCTTCTTTGAACATGTCTTTCATCTGAATTAAGCCCGCCATTGCTGAACCTGCAGAGTTTCCGGCAAAAATCGCTTCTTCTTTCACAATTTTTCTAGTCATAACTGCTGCATCTTTATCAGTAACTTTTTCAAAATGATCAATCAATGAAAAGTCAACATTCTGTGGAAGAAAATCTTCGCCAATGCCCTCCGTTACATAAGGATAAATTTCATTCTTGTCAAAAATTCCAGTTTCCTTGTATTTTTTAAAAACAGAACCGTAGGTATCAATCCCTAAAATTTTGATGGCCGGATTTTTCTCTTTTAAAAATTTAGCCGTACCGCTAATTGTACCGCCTGTTCCAACTCCAACTACTAAATGGGTAATTTTGCCATCTGTTTGCTCCCAAATTTCAGGTCCTGTACTTTCGTAATGGGCTTGTGCATTGCTGGGATTATCGTATTGGTTTGGTTTCCAAGAATTGGGAACTTCTTTCTCTAATCTGCTACTTACACTGTAATAAGATCGTGGATCCTCAGGCTCTACATTGGTAGGGCACACAATAACCTCAGCCCCAAAAGCTCTTAATGCATCAAACTTCTCTTTTGACTGTTTGTCGGTGGAAGTAAAAATACACTTGTATCCTTTTATAACTGCTGCAATTGCTAATCCCATTCCAGTATTTCCTGATGTGCCTTCAATAATGGTTCCTCCTGGTTTTAATTTTCCACTTTTTTCGGCATCTTCAATCATTTTTAACGCCATTCTGTCTTTTATAGAATTGCCGGGGTTGGTGGTTTCTATTTTTGCCAAAACCAAAGCAGGAATGTCTTTAGTAATGTTGTTTATTTTAACTAAAGGTGTATTTCCTATGGTTTCGATAATGTTTTTGGCGTATTTCATAGTTGAAAAAAGATGTTGTGAATAAAATTAAAGGTGCATGAATTCTTTCTTTGCCAATAGTGCTTCTTTAGATTCTCTGGCATTTTCATCGTCAATGCAGCAGTCTACAGGGCAAACAGCAGCACATTGTGGCTCGTCGTGAAAGCCAACACACTCTGTACATTTGTCGGTTACAATATAATAAACATCCATTTCTTTAGGGGCTGCAGGTGCTTCTGCATCAAGAGTTTCGCCTCTTAAAGTTGTAATTGTTCCTTTTAGCGTTGTGCCGTCTGCAAATCTCCATTCATTACCGCCCTCATAAATTGCGTTATTTGGACATTCTGGTTCACATGCACCGCAATTTATGCATTCGTCTGTAATTTTAATTGCCATAAAAAAATTTTATTATGTTATTTTTGTCGCCTGCAAAATTAATGTAAAGATTGGAAGCAAAAAAAAATATAATAGAAAACGTGTCAATAAATGACTTTATAATTCTTGGTGAACAATTTAAAAATCCTAAAAGTAATTTTAATACTCGGTTAATTGAAGTAATTAATTTGGTTAAACAAGAGAACCAATGGTTCACCAACGATAGTGTTTTAAAGGCCATTGGTGCTTGGGCTGAAATATTAAATAAAGAGAATTTAAGTAATTGGGTAAACAATTATACACTTAATGTTCCAAAATCTCCTTTAACCGTTGCTATAATTATGGCAGGAAATATTCCTTTAGTGGGGTTTCATGATTTTTTATGTGTACTTATTTCGGGAAACAAAGCCCTTATAAAACCCTCAAGCGACGATAGAATACTACTAAAATTAGTAATAGAAACTCTTATTGATATAAATCCAGAATTAAAAGATAGAATAGAAATAGTTGAAGGTGCAATAAAAAATATTGATGCAATAATTGCCACCGGAAGTAATAATTCTGCCAGATACTTTGAGTATTATTTCAGTAAATATCCAAATATAATAAGGAAAAACAGAAATTCCATTGCCATATTAAGTGGAAAAGAAAGTGAACGTGAACTAAAACTTTTAGCGAAAGATATTTTTAATTATTTTGGTTTGGGTTGCAGAAACGTTTCAAAAGTATATGTTCCCCAAAATTATGATTTCAACCAATTTTTTGAATCAATTTTTGAGTTTGGAGAAGTTATAAACCATAATAAATATGGCAATAATTACGAATACAACAGAGCAGTGTATCTTATGAATTCTGTTCCTTTGCTCGACAATAATTTTTTGCTGTTAAAAGAAGACGAGAGTCTATCTTCGCCCATAGGTGTTCTGTTTTATGAATTTTATTCAGAAGTAGAAGAGGTAAAAAATAAAATAAGAAACAATTCAGATAAAATTCAATGTGTAGTTTGTGATAAAAACATTAATTTTACACATAGTGTAAATTTTGGAGAATCTCAACAACCCGGTTTAATGGATTATGCAGATGGTGTGGATGTAATGGATTTTTTAACTAAGTTAAATTAAAAATGCAAAAAACTGAATTTAAAAATTCTTACTTTATTTTTAACGGTGAAGTATTTACGATGGATAATAATCCTATTTTAGTGAGCAACAGAGCGTTTAGATACGGCGACGGATTATTTGAAACAGCAAGAATTTTAAACGGAAAAGTTCCTCTACTAAAAAATCACATCCAACGAATTTTAAAATATTCTCAAGTTCTTAAGCTACCAAAAATGGAGAATTTAAATGTGGAGAAAATAGAAGATTGGGCAAATTTATGTATTCAAAAAAATGGCATTGAACAAGGTGGCAAACTAAGAATTACATTTTTTAGGGAAGGAGGAAATCATTATTTTTCTAGCCAAGAAGCAACAAATATTTTAATAGAAGCCGAGCCAACAATTACCAATCAATTTGATTATAATTACAAAGGAATGGTAGTGGACATGTATTCCGACTTAAGAAAACCTCTTAATTTTTTATCCAATGCAAAAACTAACAATTCACTTATTTACGTGATGGGAGCAATTTTTGCAAAAGAAAAAGGTTTGGACAATTGTATTTTGCAAAACGACCAATTTAATGTTGCAGAAGCATTAAATTCAAATATATTTTTAGCTGTAAATGGTGTGCTCTATACACCACCAATTGTTGAAGCATGTGTGGATGGAGTAATGAGAAGTTACTTAATAGATATGGCTGTATCAGTTGGCATAAAAGTGTATGAAACCACTATAAAACCAAATGATTTATTAAGAGCAGATGAACTTTTTTTAAGCAATAGTTTTTCAGGCATCAATTGGGTGGGAGCATACAGAAGCAAACGTTACTTTAACAATACATCAGAAAAGTTAAATTTAATGCTAAACAAAAAAGTTTTAGATGAATTAGAGTTGGAAAAAAGTTTAAAGTAAAATTAAAAATAAATTTTTTTATCCGCCCTAATTATTTAATCTAAAATTTCACAAATAACCTTGTAAAATTCTTCTGGTTTTTCTGCCTGCACCCAATGACCGGCATTTTTTATTTCTATAATATTTACATATTTAAACATTTCATCTATTAATATTTCGTCGGACTGATTAATGTAATTTGATAGTTCCCCTTTGATAAAAGTTGTTTTTATATTTTTTAGGTTGTTAGTTTCTTGCAAAATATTCTCCTGACCCACCTCCTCAATTTTTTTTGCAATTACATCTACATTCATTCTCCATGCCAAAATCTTGGTGTTATTTTCGTCCTTCCAATATAAATTTTTGAGTAAAAATTGAACAACTGCCTCATTGTTAATTTTTCCTCGCAACGTAATTTCTGCATCTTTTCGGCTGGCAGAATTTTTTAAATCCACAGCTAAAATTGCTTCTATAACTTCTTGGTGATGCGGAGGATAATAACGTGGAGCAATATCTACTACAATTAAATTTTCAATAAGTTGAGGATTTCTAAATGCCAAATTCATAGCAACTTTTCCACCCATAGAATGACCAATAATATTAACCTTCGTCAATCCTTCGTCGTTAATAAGTTCAAGAACATCATTGGCCATAATTTCATAATTCCAATCATCGCTGTGTGCAGAGAGTCCGTGATTTCTTAAATCTATTGCATAAACTAAATATTTTTCAGAAAATCTTTTTGCCAATGTATTCCAGTTATCGGCAGATCCAAACAGCCCGTGTAAAATTAAAAGAGGTTTCCCCTCTCCTGCTTTTCTAAAATGCAATTTCATTGTGTTATTTTAATTGTCTTAAATAAATTTGAATAGAATTTTCAATTCCCCAATACAAAGCATCACTTATAAGAGCATGACCAATAGAAACTTCTAATAATCCTGGCATATTTTTATAGAAAAAATTTAGATTTTTGCTATTTAAATCGTGCCCTGCATTTATGCCCAAACCCAATTGGTTTGCTTTATTTGCCGCAGCACTAAATTCTCTTAAAGCTTCAAATCTATTTCTCTCAAAATTTTGTGCATAAGGTTCGGTATAAAATTCTATTCTATCGGTTCCTAATTTTTTTGCAAATTCTAAATTAGAAAGCGACGTATCTACAAAAACTGAAGTTCTAATGTGTTGGTGTTTAAATTTTTCAATAATGGCAAATAACATTTCAAAGTTTCTTTCTATGTCCCAGCCGGCATTTGAAGTTAGAGCATCAGGTGGATCGGGCACTAAGGTAACCTGATGAGGATTAACCTCTAACACTAAATTGATAAATTTTTCATCGGGATATCCTTCTACATTTAATTCAGTTTTCACAATTTTTTTTAGGTCTATTACATCTTGATACTTTACATGTCTTTCGTCTGGACGTGGATGAACAGTTATTCCTTGAGCACCATAAGATTCGCAATCGCTTGCAAACTTTAACAAATCGGGAACATTTCCGCCTCTTGCATTTCTAATTGTGGCAACTTTATTGATATTAACACTTAACTTGGTCATAACTCATTTTATTACTAAACAAATATTTTTATAGATTTGGCAAAAACGACCACTTATGCAGAAAGTTTTACCAATTGTCGAAACTACACAACAAAGTAATGCAAGTTTTCGTTTATAAACTAAAATAAAAATTTTGGAAACATTAATTCACAATCACCATTTATTTTTAGCAAAGGATTTAATTACCGATGATATTCCGCCGCTAAAAACTTCTGATACAGGCACAAGAGCCCTGCAATGGATGGAAGAATTTAGAGTTATGCACCTGCCAATTGTGAACCACGAAGAATTTTTAGGATTAATTTCTGAATCAGATATTTTAGATTTAAACAATCCCAACGAACCAATTGGTGCCCACAGTTTATCATTACCAAAACCTTTTGTAAACGAAAATCAACATTTCTACGATGTATTAAAATTGGTATCTACTCACAAACTTTCAATTATTCCTGTTTTAGACAACAACGATAAATTTTTAGGAACCATTACACTTTCTAAATTATTGGAAGAACTTTCAGAAATGGCTTCCATGAAAGAAAACGGGGGATTAATAGTTTTAGAATTAAATGTAAACGATTACTACTTATCAGAAATAGCCAGAATTGTAGAATCCAACGATGCCAAAATATTAAGTTTATACATTTCATCGCCGGCAGATTCTACAAAGCTAGAAGTAACCATAAAAATAAATAGAATAGAATTATCGTCCATCCTTCAAACGTTTGAAAGATTTAACTATAAAATG
>CAIMMJ010000280.1 GCA_903842515.1 uncultured Bacteroidota bacterium
GCAAACGCTGTGGCATTGCAGTTTCTGACCCCTTGTGTATGATTGCAAATCCATTGGAAACTGTTGACACACCTAATTTATTTAATTTTTTTGAATCCTACTTTAAAAGCAGTCAAGTAAAAACTATTTTAGTAGGAATGCCAAAACATTTAGACGGAAATTTAAACGATTTAGAAAAGCAAATATTAAACTTTATCAAACAGTTTACTCAAAAATACCCGGCAATTAAGGTAGAAAGATTAGACGAACGATTTACTTCAAAAATGGCATTTCAGGCTATGATTGATGGTGGTTTAAAAAAGAAGGATAGGCAAAACAAATCTACAATAGACAGGGTAAGTGCAACCATCCTACTTCAAAACTTCTTAGATCATCATCAAAATCTACCTTAATTAAGTTCTTTTAAGCAGTTTTTTATGGCTTCAAAGTTTGGCAAATCTCCAGCAGATTCTAACACCTGGGCATACTTTACTATTCCGTCTTTGTTAATTACAAAAGCCGATCTTTTTGAAACGCCAAGCAACCCCACTGAAAAAGATTCATACAACACATCATATTCTTTGGATGCCGTTTTATTAAAATCGGATAAAAGTGTGAAATTTAATTGTTGCTCTTCTTTAAATTTTGCCAATGTAAACGGTGAATCTACGGATATAGCCAACACTTCGGCATTTGCATTATTGTAAGTGGCAATGTCGTCTCTTGTGGCACACAACTCTGCAGTGCAAACACCTGTAAATGCAAATGGAAAAAACAAAACAACTACATTTTTTCCTCTAAAATCGCTCAATTGTTTTACCTTTTTTTCTGTATCAGGCAGCGAAAAATTTGGTGCTTCTTGTCCTATGTTTATCATAATAAAATTTTTTGGCAATGTTACAAATTAAAGGAATGTATTGTTTCAATAATTAGAAAAATTTTACAAATCCATAATTTTTATCGAAATAGAAATTTTAGTTACACAAAAAAATATACTTTTGTTTTCTACAAAAAATTTAATATTATATGAATTACGATTTAATAGTTATAGGAACAGGACCAGGCGGATATGTTGCAGCTATAAGAGCAGCACAATTAGGCTTAAAAACAGCAGTAGTAGAAAAAGAAAGTTTAGGTGGAGTTTGTTTAAATTGGGGTTGTATTCCCACAAAAGCCTTGCTTAAAAGTGCTCAAGTTTTTGAATACCTAAACCATGCCTCAGAATATGGAATAAAAGTAAATGGTGCTGCAGTAGATTTTGATGCAATGATAAAGAGAAGCAGGGGAGTGGCCGATGGAATGAGCAAGGGAATTCAATTTTTAATGAAGAAAAATAAAATTGATGTAATTACCGGTTACGGAACAATAAAACCAGGCAAAAAAGTAGAAGTGAAAGATGCTGCCGGCAAAGTTTTAACTTACGATGCAAAACATGTTATATTGGCTGTAGGAGCTCGTTCTAGAGAGCTTCCAAACTTAAAGCAAGACGGTAAAAAAATTATTGGTTACAGAGAAGCCATGACTTTGCCTAAACAGCCAAAGTCAATGGTAGTAGTAGGTTCAGGAGCAATTGGATGTGAATTTGCCTATTTTTATCAAAGCATAGGAACAAAAGTTACTATAGTAGAATTTCTTCCCAACATAGTTCCTGTAGAGGACGAAGATGTTTCTAAGCAATTAGAAAAATCATTCAAGAAAATTGGAATTGATGTAATGACCGATTCCAGCGTTGAATCTGTTGACATTTCGGGTGAAATCTCTAAGGTAAAAATAAAAACAAAAACAGGCGAGAAAATTGTTGACGCAGAAATAGTTTTATCGGCAGTAGGTATAGCTGCAAATTTAGA
>CAIMMJ010000281.1 GCA_903842515.1 uncultured Bacteroidota bacterium
AAACCAAGTGATTTTATTTTTGATAAATCTATGCTTTCTGAAATTCCCGGCCCATTATCAGAAATCTGCATATAAATTTTTTCGTTTACATTTTTTATCTGAACACATAGATTTCCATTAATAGTATCTTTAAAAGCATATTTAAAAGCATTGGTCACAGCTTCATTTACAATAAGTGCAATTGGTATGGCTATTTTAATATTTACGAATATTTCTTCAATATCAAAATTCAAGCTTACAGAATCATTTGTATTAAAAGAACTGGACAAATTTTTAATTAAGTCTTCTATATAAGATTTTAACCCTAGTTTTGAAAAATTAGAAGATTTATATAATTTTTCGTGAATCAATGACATGGTGTAGATCCTGTTTTTTATAGAATTAAACTGAAATTTTAATCCTTCATCAGTTAGCGTATTGCTTTGCATCTCAATAAGTCCGATCACCAATGCCAAGTTGTTTTTTACGCGATGATGAACTTCACCTAAAAGTGTTTCTTTCTCCTCCAGCGAATTGGATAATAGAATCTCCTGTTTTTTAAAATCGGTTACATCTACCCCATAACCAATAACATATTTATCATACGGATGAAAATGTCTTTCTTTAAACTTAGTAACACCTTCACTTCTTTCTTGTATGTCTAACCAAAATATTTGAGTTCCGGATTTTTTTGCGTCTTCAAATTTTTTTCTTCTAATTTCGGCAAATTCTGTAGAAATTCCTTTAATTTTTGCATAATCAAAATCGTCTTTCCCAATCATGAAACTTCTTGTTTCCTCATTTGAAACAGCCTCTTTGTTTAAAAATAAATATCTATGCTGCTCATCAAATACTGCAATATCTACAGGAATATTATTTAGAATATTTTCATAAAATAATTTTTGTTTTAAAATGGCCTCTTCCTTTAATCTTAAATTGGTGGATTCATAACTAATAGCGATATACTGAAATGGCTTACCATTATCCATAAAGGGAACGATGGTTGACTCTAAATAATATTGTGATCCATCTTTGGATTTGTTTTTAATTTCACCTTTCCAAATTGCACCAGATGAAATTGTTTGCCACATTTCTTTAAAAAACTCTTTTGAATGTTGGTTTGAATTGAGTATATTATGGTTAGATCCAATTAACTCTTGCCTTGTATATTTTGAAATTTTGCAAAATTTATCATTAGTATAAGTAATAATTCCATTAACATCAGCAATGCTAACGATAGCTGATTCATCAATGGCTGTTTTGAAATTAATCAATTCCATTTCAGCCAATTTTCTGGCAGTAATATCTCCCGAAATTCCGGTCATTAAATAAGGAATACCATTTTCGTTTTTAAGAACTCTTTTATTGCTATAAATCCATTTTACTTTATTATTTGGAGTTACAATTCTATATTCTAAGTTAGTTTGTCCAAGTGTAAAAATTGCTTCAGACTCTTTTTCTACCCTTTCTTTATCGGCTGGATGAATAACATCTGACCACAAATTAGGATTGTTATACCAATTTTCTAAAGGAATTTCATATAATGATGCGGCTGATTCGCTAATGTAATCTAATTTATTTTCCGGTAAACTCACTCCCCAAACAGTTTCGTTTAAAGAGCCCATCACACGTTCTAATTTATCTTTACTTTGTTTTAATTCTAAACTTCTGTTTAGTTTTTCAATATTAATGCGATTAATTTCTGTAACGTCTATTAAAAATGAGTTTAGTTCAATTAACTTTCCATTTTCATACTTGCAAATTACATTCCCCTCTACATCTACCTTATGGCCTAATTTACTAATTAAGCTATAATTAACTTCCAACGATTTATTCTGACCACTTTTTAGCTCTCCAAAAAAAGACATGCAATGTTGCTGCGAATCGGGATGTATATGGCCAAATATATTGCTGCCCAAAACTTCTTCTAGCGTATAATTCATCTTGTTAAGCCACGAATTATTTGCATACAATATAATTCCATTTGTATCTAATATTGTAATTAAATCATGTGTTGTTTGCAACAAATTGCTGTACCGCTTTTGCGATTCTGCAATACTTTCAAAATTTGCTTGCAACTGAATTTGATTTTCAGCAATTTTTTTATTTTTAATTTCTAGCTCGGTAACATCTTGTTGTATGGATACAAAATTTATAAACTCCCCATTATCATCAAATACCGGATTTAGTTGAATATTTACTTTATAAGGTTGCCCAGATTTAGTGTAGTTAGTAATGGTTACCGAGCAGGATTTTCTCTCTTTTATGGCGTTCCTGAGCTGATCTGTTTTTTCTGATTCTGTTTCTGGTCCGCATAAAAAACTGCCTGGTTTTTTTCCTACTATTTCCGATAATAAATAGCCTGTTCCTTCTTCAAAACTTTTATTAACCCATGTAATTTTAGCATCCTTATCACAGTATATTACATAGTTCGCTGTACTCTTAGCTAAGATGGAAAGCTTTTCATTTTCTATGTATTTTTGTTTAAATTGGCTATTCTTTTTAATAGAAATATAGGCATTACTAGTTAATCCGGCAAATACTTTCATGCTGGCCAATTGCCTTTTATCATATGCATTGGGCACATTGCATTGGATACCAAAAGACCCAATAGTTTTCTCTCTAAATTTTATGGGAACAAAAATACTTGATAAACTATCTGCATCTATCTTAGAATTAAAATAATGAACAGTTGGATTTATTGTATCATTCTTTAGCCAAGCTATTTGGCCGGTTTTAAAAACATAACCTGGAACAAAATCCATTGCATTTTCTTCGGCAAATTTTTGTTCTTCTGCAGAATAACCTTTTGAGTAAACTAATTTTAATTTATTTTCATCATCGTCAAATAAGTAAAGTAAAATGGAGTCGGATTGTGATAATGCTTCAATTTGTTGTTTTATATTTTCAAACAATAAATCATATTCTGTAATATCCGCAAAACTGCTTATCAGTTTCTCTGCACGGTTTAAAGTTTTTACAATTTCAACATTTAAATTTCTATGACTTTCATTCAATTCTTGATTTAAATCAGAGTATTCTGCTTCAGTAATTTTAAAGGCATTTTCTAGTAGAGCTTTGTCTCTCTCAAAAGAATCGTAAGATTCACTTACCTGTTGTAAGAATTTTATAATAGCTGGATCATTACAAATCTCAGGAGAAAGGGATCTTTTTATTTGCCTTTCAAGTAATCTGTTAAAACTCATAGAAACTTGTAATTGTCATAGTTTGATTATGAAGCTCGCAAGAAAACTCTTTCACTAAGGGAGATATTTCTCCGTACGAATAAAAACCTATTAATGGTGTTTTACCCGAATATGCTTCATTTACAAATTCTAATTCTTCATCAATTCGCGAACCCAGAACAAGTTTACGACCAATACAACTTATTAAAAGCGAAAAGTCCGGTGATGCCACATTTTCTATTTTTGTTTTTTGTGCCGCCTTAGAAACTGCAGAAATTAGTGAATCAAAATTAGCTTTCATAAATTTCACCTTTGACCCTTCCGGAATATCTCCGGCAAAGGTCATTGATTGTTCTTCTTCTGAAATGCTTAAAATGGTTCTAACAACGGGTTTTGTATTGCCCGGTAGAATTACAGAAAGTGGAAAAAGTAATGCAGATGCAGGTAAATTATTGGCTTCATTGCCTAAATATTTTTTATACACTTCAAGACAACTTTTTCCATCTAACTGAAATAATTTATTATTTGCTGATTTAGTAACTGTTTTTTCTAATCCAAACTCATCCCAACCTCCACCTGAACCATGGCTAACAACTAAATTGTTGCCATAAAAACCAATTGCGATTATCTTTCCTTCAGAGGGGTTATTGTTAATTCCTACTAAAGTAGATTTAAAATCTGAACCATCACCCGCAAGCCCTCCGGTAACAAGAATTTTATTTTCAACACCTTGATTTAATCCCTTTACCAATTCGCTCCCATTTACCAAACTGCCATCAGACAGCACAAGAACATATTTTAGGTGTTGTTTGGGTAGTTTTTCAGTTAGAGATAGTCCGGCATCATAGCTGTTTTTATACTCCGATATATTTACTTCTGTTGATACCACTTTTGTTTTTGCAAAAGAAATGCTTACGGCAACCAAGGAATCATCCTGCACTGTGGTGTTAAAAATCTCACCGCTGGTGGTGCACATAGCTATTTGATCACACAAAAATCTGCTGCTTAATTGCGAATAAATGTCTTTCCTGGATAAAATATTTTTAGACCCAAAACACAGAACCAGGTCAGCAGAAACAGTATTGCTTGCTAAGTCATCATTGTTAGTTGTCCAATTTAAACCATTGTAGTTGTGTAAATTACATTTTAAAGTTCCCATATAATACTGTAAAGAAGAATAATTTATTTAAAGGTCTTGTTAATCCTATTGAGTAAATTGGATTTATTTGATTTTGGTTTTTTCGCATCTTTCTTAAGTAATGTTAACGTAAACCTATAAATATTCATCTATAGTCTAGGGTAAAATTCGATGAGTAGCACGAATTATTAGACGAAAAAAAGAGGATTAACTTTTTTTACGACTAATGTCAAAAAAGTTTCTAGGAAATCATATCAAAAATAAATTGTTGTTCATTAAATAACAATAAAAAATGTGCAGAGAAACGGCAAAAAGCAAAAATGAGAAAGTTATGGTGGATGGAGCTCATAGTTTTGCTCACATAAAATTTACCACTTTGTCTTTAGTATGACGCAAAGGTAACGGCGTTAGAGACCAAGTACATTTAAATAAAATCTCAACATTTAATTTATGTCTGATAGAGGGTATAAAAGTAGAAATCAGTCCGCACTGGCAGAGTGCAAAATTTATAGCATTAAAAATTTGGAGAAAATACTACAGAAATTGCAAGAGATCAATTATCCTATGGTGTTTATTTTTTTTTATTTAAACGGAGAATACCGCTAATAGAGAGAGGATGATAATTCAAAAGTAAATTCCTGTCCCTAATTTCTTTAGCTTTGCAACGTGTATAAATTTTCTCTTCTACTTTTTCTTTCTGTTGCAAATTTTTCTTTTGCTCAAAATCTTAACCATTACTTTGGTAATATCCATTCTCACTCTTCTTACTCCGACGGAAACAAAGACAGTGCAACGTCGTTGATGACAAAACCAATACAAAATTTTTTGTATGCTAAAGAGTCTCTTCAAACGGATTTTTATGGAATTTCGGAACACAACCACGAAGGTGCCGGCATGAAAGCTGCTTATTATTTTAACCAAGGTTTGCGAGATGCCGATTCTGCCACTATTGACGGAGAGTTTATTGCCATGTATGGAATGGAATGGGGAGTAATTTCTAGCGGTGGCCATATTTTGTTATATGGTTTTGATTCACTGTGCGGTTGGGATTTTGGAAGTTCTGAAATTTATATTCCTGAAGCTGATTTTACCAAACTGTGGAAAACCATAAATAGAAAACCGGGAACATTTGCCTATTTGGCTCATCCGCAATCTGGAGATTATGGTGGTATTTTTAATTCTCCTGTAAACCCCACTGCCGATAGCGCAATTGCAGGTATGGCCATGCGGAGTGGACCCGCTTTTTCTACCAATAACACCTATTCAAACCCCTCTACAGGAACTTATTTAAGCAGGTACAACGATGCCTTAAAAAGAGGCTACCACCTTGGCGTTGGATTAGACCACGATACACACAACTCTGTTTTTGACAGACAAAGTGCCGGGCGATTAGTTGTGATGTCGCCTATTTTAAATAGAACAGAAATTATAGAAGGTATAAAAAGAAGGCGGATTTATTCTAGTGATGACTGGAACGTTAAAGTAAATTTATTTGTGAATAATTCACCCATGGGTAGCATGGTAGAAAATTCTGGCAATGCCGAAATTTATATTAACGTAAATGACCCTGACGCAGAACAAATTTCGTCTATTACAATTTATTACGGAGTGCCGGGCAGTGGGAGCAATCCAACAGTTTTAACCTCAATAAACAACTCCTCAACCTTAAGTTATACTCACACTTTAAACAACAACAGCAGTTATTACTATTACTGCTATATAGTGCAAGCAGATGGAGATAAAATTTGGTCTTCGCCAGTTTGGTACAAAAGAAATGATGCGGTAACTACTATTTTACCTGTTGCTAATTTTTCTAACAGTGCTTCGGGCTGTGCAAATTACCCAATTTCTTTACAAGATAGTTCAATAAACAATCCTACTTCTTGGTGGTGGCATGCATCGGGTGCTTACCCAGAATTTTCTTCTCTTCAAAATCCGAACTTTATTTTCCCCAACCAAGGAAATTATGCTGTTTCGCTCACTGTTTTTAATCAAGCAGGTTCTAGTGCTACCGTTACAAAAAACATAAATGTAATTAACCCACCTACCGTTACGATTGATGCCGTTGATACCATTTGTAAAGGAGCCTACGTTAACCTTTTGGCACACGGAGCAATAAATTATTTGTGGAGCAATTCAAACATTACAGATTCTATTTATTCTGTTAATCCTAGTTATACCAGTCAATACATAGTAAAAGGATTTAACAACTATTGTTTTGATACAGCTATTGTAACCGTTAATGTTATTCAAGCACTTGTTACTCCTGTGATTTCGGTTTCTAACGACACACTTTTTTCTAGCTATAATAACGGCAATCAATGGTACAGAAGTACATTAATTTTGCCCGCAGATACTTTAAGTTTTTTTGTGCCAACTCTACCCAGTGTATACAGGGTGCAGGTAACAGATTCTTTGGGTTGCGTTTCAGAATATTCTCCTTGGCGAAACTTTCAACCCAACGCCTTGCAAGAACGAAATTTTGAAGAACTTTTTACTGTTTATCCAAACCCTAGTGATGGAATTTTTATGATAAGTAGCAAGAAATTTATTGGCGAATTTTATGCACTACTTTTAGACCTAGCAGGAAAACAGATCTACTCGGCAACATTTGAAAATAGTGGAGCACAAGATTTTTTTAAACTTGATTTAAATGGCATTGATAACGGATTTTATATGCTTCAATTGCAGGTTGGTGATGAAGTTTATTCAACAAAAATAAAAGTGGAATAAAAGAATCAAATTAATTCATATTGTTTTTTTACGTCAAATTTTTCCATAATAAACTTCAATAAATTGAATATAATTTTATAAATAGTTTTTGCATTAAAAAAAGTATTACCTTTGGATTTGAAGTAATTCTACTTTATTTTTTCATACACAAATTTTAATGGAATATAACACTCAATTAGAAAAACTTATTTTGCCTGAATATGGCAGAAACGTACAAAAGATGGTTCAGGTAGTATTGCAAGAGCCCGAAAGAGATAAAAGAAATAAATTGGCCTTAGTCATTATTGAGGTGATGCAATTGATGAATCCTGCTCAAAAAGATGTTGAAGATTTTAAGCACAAATTGTGGGATCATTTGCATATAATGGGAAACTATCAATTAGACATTGATTCTCCCTACCCCAAACCGGTAAGAGCAGAAATGGAAAAAAAGCCAGAACAAGTTCCCTATCCTGCCGGAGGAATAAAATATATGCATTATGGCAAAGTGGTAGAAAAATTTATTGAGCGTGCCATGCAAATAGAAGACCAAGAAAAAAGAATGGTAATGGCTGAACTAACTGCTAATCTTATGAAAAAAGATTACTTAGCTTGGAACAGAGATGCCGTTGCCGACGAAACAATTTTTGCTCACTTAGAAGAAATGTCAAAAGGTGTTTTAAAATTTGAAGACTCTAAAAAGCTTAATTTTATTGACTTTAGGTCAAAAAATGCTACCAATGGAAACAACCATACCAGCGTAAATGTAAGTAAAGAGCAAAATTCCAATGGTGGAAAAAAGTTTTCGAAACCAGGGAATAATCAGCAAAGAAATAAGAAGCGATTTTAGAACATTTTTTTTCTTCTAGCTTTATTTCTGAATGATCTGTTGGTGATAACACCAATTATAAATTAAACCAAAGTTTTTTGCTCATCTCCCTTTTTCCAAAGCATATTATTGGTAAACGCAATTACTATTTTGTGCTGTCTATTTGCGTAGCATCTTTTTTTATTTGTGCCGGGACTATATCTTTTTGAGGAGTATTCTTTTTTGATTGTACAGTTTCTTTTTTTGTGGTTTTTACTTTGCTGGAATCAGATTTTTTATCGGACTTATTTTCTACTTTTTTCTTTTTGTCTTTATCGCCTTTTTTAGGACTATTTTTTTCTATTGTCTCCGGCTTTTCACTTGCACCTTTTTCTGATTTTTTTTCTGCTGCAGGTTTCTTCGTTTCAGTATCAGAACTTTTCTTCTTTTCGCTAACTTCCTTTTTATCTTTCTTCTTTTTATTGTCCTCTTTTTTATTTTTTGAAACAGTTTTTGAGGAATCTTTTTTAGCGGTTTTCTCTTCAAACTCTGTCCCTACTTTATAGTGCGGAGGATATACTACACCATCAAACATTCTTTTTTCTAAATCCTTGCGAGCAACAGTATCGTTCAAATATTTTTCAATCATTAAAGTGCCTATTGGAGCAGCCCACGAAGCTCCCCAGCCGCCGTTTTCAACCATTAATCCAATAGCAATCTTTGGATTTTCTCTTGGAGCAAATGCAACAAATAGAGAATGGTCTTTGCCGTGTGGATTTTGTGCAGTGCCTGTTTTACCCAAAATATTTATACCTTTTACTCTTGAGCCAGCAGCCGTTCCACGTTCCAAAACATCCTGCATTCCATCGTACACCATATCAAAATATTCTTTTTCTATTCCTGTATAATTTTTCTTTTCAAACATTTTTGAGTGTTCGTTAGAATTGCCAATTTTTTTGATGATGTGTGGTGTGTGAAAATATCCTTTGTTGGCAACAATTGCCATAATGTTTGCCATTTGCAAAGGAGTTATTCCAAGTTCTCCTTGGCCTATTCCTAAGGATACAATTGTAGAAGAACGCCAGCGATCTTTCCCAAATATTTTGTCATAATAATCCATAGAAGGAACGTTTCCTTTTAGTTCCTGAGGCAAGTCGGTGTACATTTTTTTTCCTACACCAAATCTTAATACATGCTCTCTCCAATTGGTATAGCCTAGTTTGGTACTTCCAAATTTTGGATTGTCTACAATGCTTCTAAAAACATAGCAATGGTAGGTATTGCAGGAATGTTGTATTGCCGGACGAAGACTAATATTTCCGTGTCTTCCATCGCATTTAACGGTATGTCCGGCCATGTGATAACCACCCGGGCAAGGGTACGTTTTTTCGGAAGTAAGCACTCCTTCTTTAAGTGCAATTAAATCGTTTACAAGTTTAAAAGTAGAGCCCGGAGGATAATAGGCCATTAGTGCTCTATTGAATAGTGGTTGCAGGGGGTCTTTTAAAAGCTTATAATAGTTTTTTGTACGTTCTCTACCCACCAATAAATTAGGGTCATAGCCAGGGGCAGAAATACAGGCCAAAATTTCGCCGGTTTTTGGGTCAATGGCAACCAATCCACCTGTTTTATTTTGAAATAATTTTTCGCCGTAGGCTTGCAATTCAGCGTCAATGGTGCTTATTAAATTTGCGCCAGTTACAGCTATTGTATCGTATTTTCCGTCTTTAAAATGGCCTTTTGTTCTATTAAAAACATCCACCATTAAAATTTTTAAGCCTTTTTTTCCTCTTAGTTCTTTTTCATACGCTTTTTCAATTCCACTTATTCCTATGTAGTCGCCAGATTTATAATAGGAATCTTTTTCCACCACTTTATCCGATACTTCGCCAACGTATCCAAATGTATGTCCTGCTATTTTAGTGGGATATTTTCGTAACGTACGAGACTGTACGTAGAATCCTCTAAACGTATAAAGTTTTTCTTGCAATGTTGCGTAGGTAGAGTTTGACAATTGTGCAGCTAACACAGAAGCTTTGTATGGAGAGTATTGCCTGGCTGTTCTTACTTTTTTTATAAAGTCTTCCTTTGTCATACCAATAATGTTGCACAAGCTCATGGTATCTAGATTTTTTATTTGTTTAGGAGTAACCATTAAATCGTAAGCAGCTTCGTTGTAAACCAATAGTTTTCCATTTCTATCGTATACCAGGCCACGGGCAGGATAATCTGTAACATAACGCAATACATTGTTGTTGGCAGATAATTTATAATCGTCGTTAAATACTTGTATGTAAAACAACCGTCCAATAAAAACCAAACAGATGGTAACAAATATTGCCATTACCACATATTTGCGATCGTTAAATACACTCATGATTTTAAACTACGAGGTTTGTAAATGAGGTATTGGTACAATAAAATTAATGCAAGAGTTAATGCAGAACTGGATGCTATTCTGATTATTGTAAAAGGAAATTCTTGTATTCTAAATGCTTCCAACATAAAAAATGTAAAATGATGCACTACTACCATAATTCCTGCATACCATATATACCAGCCAAAGCCCAGGTAATATAAGCTTGGTGCAGTGTTGCTTTCGTATCCTTCGCGGGGAGAAAAAAGATTTAATACAGATTTTCTAATAAATGCCAATAGCACAGTTGTTGCCGCATGAAGGCCCATCGTATCAGAAAATAAATCAATAGCAAATCCCATTAAAAATCCCGAAATAAGCAACACCCAAATTGGAGTAGAAAATGGAAGCATCATTACAAACAAAATATACAAATACGGATTTATATAACCACTGAGTTGTATGTTGTTTAGAATAAAAATCTGCAAGAAAAGCAGAAAGAAAAAACTAATTATATATTTAAAAATATCACTTGTCATTTTGAGATCTTTCTTCTAGTTCTTTTTGTTCGTCTTTTAATAAATTATTTATTACATAAACGTAAGTGATGTTTTTGAGATTGGCAGAAAATTTAATGGTTAACGTGTAAAAATTTTCGCCGGGCTTAGTGCTTATCTTATTGATAGTGCCAATCATTAAATTATCGGGGAATATTGCAGAATAACTATTTGTGGTAATTGTATCGCCAATTTTTAAAGGCACGTGTGTAGGAATATCTGCTAATGTTGCAAAACGATGGTCGCCACCTTCCCAAAACAAAGAACCATAATACCCGTTCTTTTTTACCTTGGCACTAATTCTAGCGTCTTTATTTAGCACGCTTAAAACAGAAGTATAATGCGGCGAAACATCTTTTGTAATTCCCACAATTCCTGTTGAAGTAAAAACTGCCATCTCGGGTTTTATGCCATTATCGGAGCCAATATTTAAGGTTAAATAATTGTTTCTTCTGTTTACAGAGTTATTAATAATTTTAGCAGTTATGTATTTGTACTGTACTTTATAAACTGTGTCCTTTACTGTTGTTTCTTTGGTGCTTACTACGTTGTAAGCATCTTTTAACTGACTTCTTAGTAAAGCATTTTCTATGCTCAAGTTTTCGTTGGTTTCTTTTAAATGGAAATATTCTTGTGCGTTGTTTGCAGTTGTTAAAATATTGCCTACAAAATGATTGGAAGAAGATATAAATGCGGCCTTTTGGTAATGGTTGTGGCTAAAGAATAAATACAAACAATATCCTTCCAAAATAATGAAAAGAAACATGTTTACATTTCTGTAGAAAAAAACTGCAAGATTCCGCACTTAAAATAGCATAAAAAATTACTGCGGCTAAAATTACAAGAGAATAAAAACAATTATCTTATCAAGAACTTGAACTTACCAACATTCTTTAGTGCAATTCCTGTTCCTCTTGCTACTGCCCTAAGTGGATCTTCGGCAATGTGAACCGGGAGTTTTGTTTTTAAGGATATTCTTTTGTCTAAGCCTCTGAGCATGGAACCGCCACCAGCAAGATAAATTCCTGTTCTGTAGATATCTGCTGCTAGTTCTGGAGGTGTCATTTCGAGTGCACTTAAAATGGCTTCTTCTATTTTGGAAATAGATTTATCCAAGGCATGTGCAATTTCTGTGTAAGAAACAGTAATTTCTTTTGGAATACCGGTAAGTAAATCTCTTCCGTGAACAGCAAAATCTGGTGGAGGATTTTCTATTTCGGCAGAAGCAGCACCCACCTCAATTTTAACTCTTTCGGCAGAACGTTCTCCAATAAGTATATTGTGCTGACGTCGCATGTAATCTTCTACATCGGCAGTAAATTCATCCCCCGCAATTCTAATTGATTTTTCGCAAACAATACCGCCCAAGGCAATAATGGCAATTTCAGAAGTTCCACCGCCAATGTCAATAATCATGTTTCCCATTGGTTCTTCAACATCAATACCTATTCCTATTGCTGCCGCCATTGGCTCATGAATCATGTAAACCTCTTTTGCACCGGCATGTTCGGCAGAGTCTCTTACCGCTCTTTTCTCTACTTCAGTTATACCGGAAGGAATACAAATAACCATTTTTAATGACGGTTGAAAAAGTCTTCTTTTAGGATGAATCATTTTTATCATCCCTTTTATCATTTCTTCGGCAGCCTCAAAGTCTGCAATAACTCCGTCTTTAAGAGGCCTGATGGTTTTAATGTTTTCGTGGGTTTTCCCGTGCATTTGCATTGCCTGCTTGCCAACAGCAATAACCTTTCCAGAGGTTCTGTCTCTTGCAACAATAGAAGGTTCATCTACCACCACCTTGTCGTTGTGAATAATAATTGTATTTGCGGTACCTAAATCTATCGCAATTTCTTCTGTGAGTATGTCAAACAATGCCATTATCGAAAATTAAATGCTAAAGGTAAATTGAATTTTATGAATATCAGTGTTTAAAATGTCTTATTCCTGAAAAAACCATAGAAATTTTCATTTTGTTGCACATTTCTACAGAATCTTTGTCTCTTATGGAACCTCCCGGCTGAATTATACTTGTTACTCCTGCTTGAGCAGCAATTTCTACACAATCAGAAAAAGGGAAAAATGCATCAGATGCCATAGATGAATTTTCTAAGGATAAATTAAATGTATTTGCCTTTTGTATGGCCTGTTTTAAGGCGTCTACCCTTGATGTTTGGCCTACACCGCTGCCTAACAGTTGCTTGTTTTTTGCAAGAATTATTGTGTTTGATTTGGAGTGTTTAACAATTTTGTTGGCAAAAAGCAAATCTTCTAATTCTACCTCATTAGGCGCAAGTTCTGTAGAAATTTTTAGTTCAGATTTCTCTACCAGTTTAGCATCTCTTTCTTGCTCTAAAATTCCATTTAACACACTTCTGTAATTATTTTTAGGAAATTTTTCTGCGGTTCTTTTTAAAATTATTCTGTTGGGTTTCTTTGTCAATAAATCCAATGCTTCCTCCTCAAATGAAGGGGCAATTACTACTTCAAAAAAAAGAGTGTTTATTTCTGTTGCTGCTTCAATAGTTATGCTTCTGTTACAAATTAATACACCACCAAAAGGAGAAACTGTATCTGCATCAAATGCAGCTTTGTATGCTTCTTGTACCGTATTTCTGCTGGCTATACCACAGGCATTGTTGTGTTTGATAATGGCAAAAGTGCACTCTTCAAATTCCTCAATAAGTTGCACTGCTGCATCTACATCCAGCAAATTATTGTACGATAATTCTTTGCCCGAAAGTTTTTCTATCATGGGCAAACCAGTAGAATAAAAACTTGCTTTTTGATGTGGGTTTTCGCCGTAGCGCAATGTGCTTTTTTCTGAGTAGGATAGATTTAAATTGCTAGTGTTTTTTCCAGAAAAATAAGAACTGATTAAGGTATCGTAGGCTGAAGTAATAGAAAAAGATTCTGCTGCCAATTTTTTCCTTTGCTCTAGGCTTAAACAGCCTTCTGCAACATTTAGCATTTCTGCAACATTTTTGTATAACAATGGCGAGGAAACAACGGCAACATCTTTATAGTTTTTTGCAGCAGCTCTAAGCAATGAAACACCACCAATATCAATTTTCTCTATTATTTCTTCTGTGCTTGCTCCACTATTTAATGTTTCTTCAAACGGATACAAATCCACCACCACTAAATCTATTTCTGGAATTTGGTACTGTTTAAGTTGCAACAAATCTTGGTCGTTTTCTCTTCTTGCTAAAATTCCTCCAAAAACCTTTGGGTGCAAGGTTTTTACTCTGCCACCAAGTATGCTTGGATAAGAGGTTATGTCTTCAACAGGAATTACATTGTATCCCAATTCTTCTATAAACTTTTGTGTTCCTCCTGTTGAGTAAATTGTTACCTGTTGTTTTATTAATTCATGTATTAATAAGTCTAATCCTTGCTTGTAATAAACGGAAATTAGTGCAGATTTTATCTTTTTGTTGGAATTCATTGGCTTTTAAAAAATGGGAATACAAAACTACTTAAAATTGTGCTAAAACAGTGTTAGATTTCGCCAATAAACATTAAATATTTTTATCTTTTTTTGAACAAGATATAATCAATTGCTTCTATAAATTTCTAATAAATTAGAATTTTTTTCTGTTGTTTTTATTGAGGAAATTATAGAAGAAATTCTGTTTAGTTGACTTTCTGTTTGAGATAATACACTTTGCAGTTGTTGTATCTGAGGAGAATTTGGCTTGGTTTTGTTTAGCAAATCAATTTTAGCTATTGCCTCTTTTTGTTTGTTGTTGTACATGTTTTTTAAAACGTTAATTCCATTAAACCCTGCTAATCTTATGTACCACAACTTATCTTGGGTTGCCACATCTTCTAGCAACAACAAGCCCTCGTTTATTAAACTGTCGTTTTTGTTGAGTAAAAATTTAGAATACTGCTTGGCAAACGTGTATTTATCGCCATCCTTAAAACGGTTAGCATTTGTTATAAAAAAATTGTTTTCGTTTGCAGTTCCCGATTCAGCGTAAATTTGTGCGAGTGCCGTAATAATGGCAATAGAAGAATCTTTTTCAAACGACTTAGAAAAATCCATCCCTAACTCTTTATCGTAATAATAGATGTTTTGTAAAGTTTTTGATTGCACCAAATAGGATTTGTCTTCTAAAGACTTTTTGTACACATTTAATAAATCGTTAGAAATATAATTTTCTCCCAAAGCAACAATTGCTTCTGCTCTTACTTGAGCTATCTCGTCTTTCTGTGCAAGTTTTATAAGCACTTGCTTAAGTTTTGTATCGGTATATTTTACAAGTATTCCCGACTGTTTAATTGCGTATTTTTTTAATTCCTGAGATGGATCATTCATTGCTTTAAGAAACAATTCTTGAACAACCGGTAATTCAATATAGGTGTTTAAATTAGTTAGTGCTTGCATTTTATCGGCAAACAACATGGATTTATTGTATTGGTAAATCCATTCTGCCACTGTTTTTTTTTGACTTGTTTCTGCAACAAGAATTTTTTCTGCATCAAAATTAACCCAGTCAGGCAATTGAGCAATGGAGAATGTGTATGTTTCGTTTTGTTTTTCTATTACCACATTCATTCTTTCTTTTTTTCCTTTTACATAAATATCTATGGCAACAGGAATTTTATAGAGATTATTTTTTTCGGCATTCTCTTGGTATACATTTAGAGTTAAACTTTTTGATGTATCGTTGTATTGGTAGGAAACAGAGATATTGGGGTGCCCGGCTTTTAAAAACCACTGGTTAAAAAACCAATTTAAATCTTCGCCACTTACTTCTTCAAATGCTAATCTTAGCTGATGAAATTCTGCAGTTGAAAATTTATTTTTCTCGAGGTATAAATTTAATGCGGCAAAAAAAACTTCGTCGCCCACATAGTTTCTTAGCATGTGCAAAACAAGTCCTCCTTTTTGATAGGAGTGTGCGTCAAACATCTCCTCTTTTGACAGATATGAGTAGCGGATTAATTCTTTGGGATTGTTTTCTGCTTCTGCAAAATATTCCTGCAAATCTTTGTAAAGGTGTTCGTCGGCTTTTTGTTTTCCATATTTATATTCAAACCACAAATATTCACCATAAGTAGCAAAGCCTTCGTTAAGAGTTGTGTTTGCCCAGCTTTCGCAAGTTATCAGGTTTCCAAACCATTGATGAAAAAGTTCATGTGCAACATAGTCTTCGTCGTTTTCATCTAAAAGCTCACGAGATGTTTTTTGAGCAAAATCGCCAAACAAACTTGCAGAAGTATTTTCCATGGCTCCCGAAAAATAATCTTGAACAAACACTTGAGAATATTTTTCCCAAGGATAATCTATGCCCAAAACTTTAGAAAAATATTCCATCATTTCTGGCGTTTTTCCAAAAATATCTTTTGCATATTTTTCGTATTCCGGATAAACATAATAGCTAATTTCTTTGTCTTTGTAAACATCTTTTACCAATGTATATTGGCCAACACACATAAAAGTAAGGTAAGGAGAATGCGGCAAATTTTGTTTCCACGTATCGGTTCTGGTGCTGTCGGAATTTAGTTGTTGCCAAACCAACAATCCATTGCTAAGCGTAAGAAATTTTTTGGGAACCGTAATTGATATTTCTTGGGTGAATTTTTCATTGGGCGAATCTATAGTAGGGAACCAGCAAGAACTTCCTTCTGTTTCGCCTTGCGTATAAATTTGAGTTCTTTTGTGAGGTATACTTCCATCGGCATTTATAAAATATAAACCAAGTTCTGTGCTCTCGTAGCCATATTTTTCAAGGCTTTCGGGCCTTGCAATATAATCTATGTAAATGGTATAATTTTCTGTTCTTTTAAACGTACGCCCTAAATCTATCGTTAGAATTTTATTGTCGTATATGTATTTTAGTTTGGTTTTTATGTTGCCCGAAATCATCGCAATTTCTTTTATTTCAAAACCTTTTGCGTTGAGCTGCAAAGAACTTGAGGGCGAAAAATAGGGTTTCATAGTTAGAGTTGCTATGCCCAATAATTGTTTGTTTTTTAAATCGAAACTTAGCTCTAATTTGGTGTGCAAAATATCGTTTATTCTTTTGTTGCTTGCCTGGTATGGTGCCTCAGTAAATACCGTATCTAAAGGACCAAGATTAATTTCAGCAAGTGGATTTATAGTGCTGGGAAGTGTTGTATTTTTGTTTGTTTTACAAGAATAATTTGATAATAAAAGTAGTGCAACAAAAAAGCACAGAACTTTTTGTTCAACTTGTTTACTATTACAAAGGGGTACTTTCATTAATTACATGATTGTAAAAAGCTACAAATCAAGTTGTAAAAATACAATAAAAAAGAATTGGTAGGTGTGGCGCAGATTAAAATTATTGCCTCCTAAGTTTCTCTATTTACGTAAAACAGAAATTGTATTTCTCATATACATAGTTTGCAAAGTGTTTTGATTCAAATTGCACTATTTGTATGAATGGTTTTTTGCTAATTTAAATCACCCCCAATCTTTTCCCAACTTTTGTAAATGCTGCAATTGCCTTGTCTAAATGTTCTTTGGTATGTGCGGCCGAAACCTGCACTCTTATTCTTGCTTTGTCTTTGGGCACTACAGGATAAAAGAAACCTATTACATAAATTCCTTCGTTTAATAATTCTGCTGCCATTTGTTGGGCAATTTTTGCGTCGTACAACATTACCGGAGTTATGGGGTGAATTCCGGGCTTAATGTCAAAGCCGGCTTTTGTCATACCTTCTCTAAAGTACAAAGCATTGCTCATTACCTTGTCTCGCAATTCGGTAGTTTCGCTCAGCAAATCCAACACGACAATAGAAGCTCCAACAATTGAAGGTGCCAATGAATTGCTAAATAAATAGGGGCGAGAGCGCTGCCTTAATATTTCTATTATTTCTTTTCTTCCCGAAGTAAAACCACCCATTGCACCACCTAACGCTTTACCAAGCGTTCCGGTAATGATGTCAATTTTTCCCATTACGTTGTTGTATTCGTGTGTTCCTCTGCCTGTATTGCCAATAAAACCAGAAGCATGACATTCATCCACCATTATCAAAGCATTGTATTTTTCGGCCAGCTCCACAATTCCTGCTAAATTAGCAATGTAACCGTCCATAGAAAAAACTCCATCGGTAACAATAATTTTATGTCTGGCATTGGAAGCATTTTTTAATTGCAACTCCAAATCTTCCATGTCGTTGTTTTTGTATCTAAAACGCTGTGCTTTGCAAAGTCTTACCCCATCTATTATTGAGGCATGGTTTAACTCGTCGCTAATAATAGCATCTTCTTCCGTAAACAATGGTTCAAACACTCCACCATTGGCATCAAATGCTGCGGCATATAAAATGGTATCTTCTGTGCCCAAAAACTCAGATATTTTCCTTTCTAACGTTTTATGAATGTCTTGTGTACCGCAAATAAATCTTACAGACGACATACCAAAACCGTGAGTATCTAAAGCATCTTTTGCCGCTTGCACCACTTTGGGGTGCGAAGACAATCCTAAATAATTATTGGCACAAAAGTTAATTACTTCTTGCCCTGTGCTTACTTTTATATCTGCACCTTGCGGCCCCGTAATTATTCTTTCTTTTTTAAATAAACCTTGTTGTTCTATGTTTTGCAATTCTGTTTGCAAAAATTGTTGTAGTCCTCCGTACATGTTTTAAATATTTTGTTCAAAAATAGAAAAGAGTTTTGGAAAATTTAGCTATTTTTCTTTTATTGCCTCATACAACACATCCTGTATCTTGCTTCTTACATTCATCTCCACTAATTTATTGTTGCCGGCATCGGGGTTTACTCTGTTGCTTAAGAAAATATACACTAAACCATTTG
>CAIMMJ010000282.1 GCA_903842515.1 uncultured Bacteroidota bacterium
CAATATTTTAATTAGCATTGTAGGGACAAATTTTTAAATCGGTTTTAATTATTTAAAAAACAAAAAATCTATCGAATCATGGCTGAGACAAAACCAACTGCAACAGCTGCAAAAAGTAATTCAACTGCAAAACCTAAAAAAAGCAGTAACTTAATTGCAACAATCGCTCCAATTGCTTGTATTATTGGCGGTTACCTTATTTGGCGCGTATTATTAGGAAGCGCTTCAAACTTTACATCTCCTGATCCTGATGCTAGTCATTGGTTTTGGCCAAGCCACAAAGGGCCAAAAGGTACATTCACAAAAATGTATGAGGGTGGTATCGTAGTACCTATCTTGATCGCAAGCTTCTTGGTTGTTTTAACTTTCGCTATCGAAAGATTATTGACAATTAGACAAGCTGCTGGTAGCGGAAATATTTCTGAGTTTATCAGAAAAATTCAGTTCCATTTAGCTAACAAAGAAGTGGATAAAGCTATCGCAGAATGTGATAAGCAAAAAGGTTCTGTAGGTAATGTAATGAAATCAGGTTTGTCTAAGTACAAAGAAATGATTACAAACACTGAATTAGATACAGATCAAAAAGTATTAAATATTCAAAAGGAAATTGAAGAAGCGACTGCGCTTGAACTTCCTATGCTAGAAAAGAACTTAGTTTTCTTATCTACTATTGCATCGGTAGCTACCTTATTAGGTCTATTTGGTACAGTATTAGGTATGATCCGTTCATTCTCTAAATTAGGTGATGAAGGTGGTGGAGAAGCTGCTCGTGAACTTTCACAAGGTATCTCTGAGGCCCTTTATAACACGGCTTTAGGTATCGGTACTTCTGCAGTAGCGATTGTTATGTACAACGTATTTACTACACGTATTGACGCAATCACTTATGGTATTGACGAGTCTGGTTTCACATTAACACAAAGCTTTGCTGCAAACTACAAATAGTTGATTCCAACTATTACGTATTGCACAATGTTTTGAATTTTAATCTGAGAACCTAATAAATTATTAACAATGGGAAGAGCCAAATTACCACGTAAGAGCACCAACATAGACATGACGGCTATGTGTGATGTGGCGTTCCTTCTATTGTCGTTCTTTATCTTAACAACAAAGTTTAAACCTGCAGAAGCCATCGCAGTTACCACACCTAGTTCTGTGGCAGCAAAAGTGGCACCAGATAAAGACCTTGTTTTGATAACAATTGACAAAGAAGGAAAGGTATTTCTTACGATGGATAATGAACAAATTAAAGAAGTAGTGGCAAATACACTAAACAACACCATGAATCTTGGACTAGACGTTAACGCGTTTAAAAAAGCTGGTTTTTATGGTGTTCCATTTGGTAGCCTTGCTTCATTCCTTCGAATCCCTGAAGAAAAGCGTACTGGAGCTGTTTTAACAGGCATTCCTGTAAAAGACTCTGCAGACAATCAATTGAACACATGGGTGCGTGTTGTTAAAGATGCATACATGGGTAAAAAGATGAACCTCTTGTTAAAAGGGGATAACGCTTCTAAATTTCCTGCTTTCAAAGCGGTAATCGATGCTTTCAAAAAGAACGACGAACAGAAGTTCCAAATGATTACAAATCCTGAAAGTGTTCCTACCGGTTCTGAATTATGGAAATTAACTATGGCGGGCGAGAAGAGAGAAGAATAGACAACAAATCATTCACGAAAATTAAATGCTATTATCATGGCAGAAATGGATACATCGAGTGGCGGGGGTCATAAAAAGGGCAAAGGGGTCAAAAAAGGGAAGAAGCTTTCTACCCGTGTAGACCTTACACCCATGGTTGACCTGGGTTTCCTACTCATTACATTTTTTATTTTCACCACAACCATGAGTCAGCCAACTGCGCTGAAACTCATGTTGCCAAAGGATGCCGATAAGCCAGAAGAACAAAATAAAGCGAAAGAGTCAGGTGTTATCACACTTTTGTTAGGCAAAGACAATACTGTTTTTTACTACGAAGGTCAACTAGACAACACGGCTTCTAACTTTAAGTCTTCTAACTTTTCTGGTATTCGTGAAGTGTTGCTTGATAAAAAAAGGCGCACACCCGAAAAAGATTTGGTAGTGGTGTTAAAAGCTTCTTCAGAAAGTACGTATAAAAACGTGGTTGACATTTTAGATGAAATGTCTATCAATGTTTTAAAACGTTATGCGCTTGTAGATATCTCTAAGCAAGAAGAAGAACTTGTAAAAGTATCTGTAGCAAATGCTGCAGGTGCTAACTAATTATTTAAAGAAGAACCGATCATGGACATAAACAAAATATTAACAGCGGATATCCTCGATATTTTATTTGAGGGTAAAAACAAAGCGTATGGTGCTTATGATTTAAGACGCACCTATGAGAAGCGAATCAAAATTGCCCTTGCTGGTACTTTTGCTATTATCCTTCTTTTGTTCGTTGGTTCTATTGTTGCTAAATCAACTTCTAAAGGCAATTCTCAAATTATTGTTGAAGACGTTAATTTGGAAAATGTAAAGGAAGAGAAAAAGCCAGAGCCACCACCGCCACCGCCACCGCCAAAGCAAGAACCTCCAAAAATCGAAATGGCGAAATTCACCCCTCCAAAAATTGTGAAGGATGAAGAAGTAAAGCCAGAAGATGAAATTAAAGAGGTTGAAAAAATGGAAGATGTCAAAATAGGCATCAAAGATCAAGAAGGTTTAAAAGATGAAGGTATTGTGGCACCACCAGTAGAAAAAAGTACTGGTACGGTAGAAGCACCAAAAGAAGAAGATTACGATAAAGTATTTACCGTGGTACAGATTCCTGCAGAATTCCCTGGTGGATTACCTGCATGGGCTAAATATCTTGAGCGTAACCTTAACCGTGATTTACCAGTTGACAATGGAGCACCTCCAGGAAAATACACTGTAATTGTATCATTTATCGTTGATAAAAACGGC
>CAIMMJ010000283.1 GCA_903842515.1 uncultured Bacteroidota bacterium
CGGAAGGTGTTGCGGGACCTAAAGGAGCGGTACAATTAAAATTGACCAAACCCTTAACCGTAACAAACGCTCAAGGCAAAAATGAAATTAGAGAAGTAGGAACGGTTGTTTATGCAATACCATTGCAAACTATAGCCGCAAGCAACTCTTATCTGTACACAACAGAGAATAGGGTATATATTTTAACCGTTGGTGTGAATGCTACATTATACAATCCAACATCAAAAGAAGATAATTCAGAACCAATGAAAAAAGGTTTTCCTGTTTCAGTAATAGGATTGGGTTTAATTGCAATCGTGATAATTTATACAATGAACAAATTATGAAAATTGCTGATGATAAAAAGAAAAAAGGTGGTGCATTAATGCTTGTCGGTTTTGCATTGCTTGCCTATGTTGTTTATAAAATAATTGACAGTAAATGAAAAAAGAATATTATGAAGCCCTCGTATTAATTGGAGCAATCGGATTGGCTATTTACTTAGCAAGTTCTAAAGATTCCATATTGAACAGTGCAAAAGCAAATTCTCCAACACCGACAGGACCAAAAGGCGGTTTTGAGAATTTCACTGCAGATGATTTAACTTATGACGACCATTTGTATGAAAATGCAGACGGAGGATTAAAAGGTTTAAAACTTAAATAAATAAAACTATGACAAAAAACACAAAAACAATCTTGACTGTAGCCGCTGTTGCTGCGGTTTTGTACTTCGTTTTCAAGAAGCCTAACACAGACGCTTAATTTAAAAGGAAATGAATCGTGATGTATTATTGGGCGCAGGGGTCGTTTTGGCCTTTATCGTCCTTGTTAATCGAGCCAAAAAAAACCAAGTCACCGACACTGACACGCAAGGTGGCGGTGGTGGAGGTGGTATTGGCGGTGGTCCCTTTATAGGAGGGGTGCCCGCAGGTCCTTTGACTGTGAACAATATCGTTCAACCCGCAGCACGTCCCGCAAATCAAGGTCAAGTCATTACAGCCGTTGGCACAAAAGACACGACTCCAACTGCAGCAGTTACAAGTTCTGCTCAAGCCAAAGCGATAGAAACAGCCACCAACACGGGTGGAATCATTCCTATAGGTCAAGGTGGAAGTTCTACTCCCACTTACAGCACAGGAACTGTTACTCAAGCCGATTTAAAGTCAGGTGTTGCAGGTAACACTGTATTCAAGCCTTTTAACGGGTCTTTTGTTGATGCAAAGTTCTTGGGATTTGTAGGTTCTACACCTAAATTTGAATTTAATTAATATGTTGTCAGCAAATAAACTATACAAAGAGTCGGGAACGACGTTGTCATTCAAAGAATGGTTAGAGCGCGAAAAGGCTAAAGGCAAATTTATTCCTAACGTGGAAGCGATGGAAGAATTTGTTAATGCCGATGGTGGGACTTCAGAGGAATCCTCTGATAAACCCGAAATCACCGCTAAATCAGTCGAGAACAAACAACTGTTTACGTCCGTGGCTCGAGTAGGTTTAATTGTTGTATTAGCATATTTCGTTTATCGAACTATCAAAAGTGAAATTAAATAACACTCAAATAAAGCGCATACTCATTGCAGGTGGAATTTTCTACCTGCTTTTGCGTTTTCGGGGATACTTAAATCCCGCGAAGGAAACTTTGTCTGCAAAAGACGAAAGCGTTTCTGCGAGTGGTACTAAATCAGTTATTGACAGGGCGATTTCAAAAGTGAAAAGTGGCGGGGTAAAGGTTGCAAGCACACCATCTGAAATAAAAAACTGATGAAAGAAGAAAGAATTGCAACCAAATATGCTCCACTTACGCTTTGTGTGGTTTTAAAAACAGAATTCCCTACCAAACTTAATTTGGTGGTCTTTGATGCAAAAAACCCTA
>CAIMMJ010000284.1 GCA_903842515.1 uncultured Bacteroidota bacterium
CTATTTTTTGAGTTGCACCTATGCTGTAGAAACTAAAAAACAATAAAAACGCTCCAATTACCCTTAGCAATACAAAGCCCGAAGGTTGCAAATATTTGGGCATAACATGTTTTGCAATAGTATAGTTTGCGCCATAGATAACATTTGCTAAGAAAATAAAACTATGTGCTTTTAATTTTGAAGGAGACAAATTTTAGTTGATTGTTAAGTTAAAAATACAAATAAACTAAAACAAATTGTGACTCTACTAATTTTTGCGTTATTTGGCAATGTGAAGTATCTAAAAACTTTTATTTTAATATTATTTATTGCCACCAATAAAACTTTTGCCGGAGGCTTTCAGGTAAATTTGCAAGGCATAAAACAAAGCGGAATGGCAAACTGCGGAGTTGCTTTGTTGAGCGATAACTCCTTGTTGTTTTTTAACCCCGGTGGATTGGCGCTTTTAGATACTTCTTGTAGCATCACCGCAGGATTTAGTCCTTTGTTCCCAAGAACCTTGTACCAAGAGCCATCAAGCGACTATGCATCAAGAACAATAAATAACACAGGCACTCCATTTAATTTTTATACAAATTTCAGAACAAAGAAAATACCCAAGCTAAGTCTAGGAATTGGTGTCTACACTCCATTTGGCAGCAGGGTTCAATGGCCCGATGATTGGAAAGGACAATTTTTATTGCAAGAAATTAATTTACGTACCATCTTTATTCAGCCTACCATATCCTATAGAATTTGTAAAAAATTAGGTATTGGTTTTGGTTTTGTTTATGCCACCGGCAGTTTTTTATTACAACGGGCTTTACCACTTCAAAACCAACAAGCACAATATGCACAAGCAATGTTAAATGGGGCGGCAAACGGAATGGGATACAATGCGGGGTTATTTTTTAGTGCTACAGATAAATTATCTATTGGCATTAATTACCGCTCTGCAGTGGTGGCAAAGGTAAAAAATGGTTCAGCAGAATTTAATGTACCTTTGGCGGTTTCCGACCTTTTTCCTGCAACAAATTTTACCACTCAGTTATCTTTGCCTTCTGTGCTTTCAGGCGGAATTAGTTACAAGTTTTTAGAAAAATTAATCCTTTCTTTAGACATAAATTATGTGGGTTGGAATTCCTACGATTCATTGATAATTGATTTTGAAAAAAATACCGAAAGATTAGGTGATTTAAGGTCACCAAGAATGTATAAAAATTCTTACATTTTTAGAATTGGAGCTCAATATAAATTAACTAAAAAATTTGATACAAGGGCCGGAATATATTTTGATCAATCACCGGTTAAGAGTGGCTTTTTAACTCCTGAAACTCCCGATTCAGATAAAATTGGACTTACTGTTGGTTGTTCCTATAAAATTTTAAAAAATCTTTCTGCAGATTTTGCTTTATTATACATTCAAGGGAAAAGGAGAGAAGATACTAATGTAGAAACACAATTTAGTGGCATTTATAAAAGTATTGCCCTTGCTCCAACAGTTGGAATTTCTTGGAAATTTTAATTTCATCTAAAACATTTGTTACATTTGAATACTGATAATCTTAAAATATTTATACATGAATAGAATTTTTACTCTTGCAATTTTGTTTTCATCATTTGTAGCTGTTAATAGTTGTTTTGCTCAATGCGACGGTTTAAGGTTTGCTACTTTTGCTTTTCCGGGGGAACCTGTAATAACTTCAAATATTGTTTACGGAAACAATGTAAGATTTAATGGAACTGCAGAACCTTTAGAACTAGATATATATCAACCTTTAAATGATACTGCCTCATTGCGCCCATTAGTTATTGTTGCACATGGAGGAAGCTTTATTGGAGGCTCTAGAACCGGATCTGATGTGGTTCCTATGTGCAAAGATTTTGCAAGATTAGGTTACGTGGCTGCATCCATTGAATACAGAATTGGGATGAGTAATTTTCCTTTTCCGGGGCCAGGGCAATCTGATGCTACAGAGGCAGTGCTAAGGGCTGTTCAGGATGCTAAGGCAGCTATTAGGTATTTTAGAAAAGATGTTGCAGAGAACGGAAATACCTATAAAATAGATACCGCAAATATTTTCATGGCCGGCGTTTCTGCAGGTGGATTTGTGGCCTTACAATTGGCATACCTTGATCAGGAATCTGAAATTCCTACGTATGTAAATATGAACAACACCGGGCTGGGTGGTGGCTTGCAAGGCTTAAGTGGAAATTTGGGTTATTCTTCAAAAGTAAAAGCAATTATAAATGTTGCCGGTGCCATTGGCGATACTTCTTGGATTAAGCCGGGAGATATTCCTGTGTATAGCTTACACGGAACTAACGATGGCACAGTCCCGTTTAACACAGCTGTAATTACGTTGGCAGGTATTTTCCCCATCATGACTGTAAATGGAAGCAACAGCGTGCACATAAGAGCAAACAATGTGGGGATTACAAATTGTTTTGAAATTGAAGAAGGAGCAGACCACGTTCCGCATGTTTCTAGCGCAGCTTATTACGATACCTTGATAAATGGTTCCAGAGATTTTCTGTTGCACTTTATGTGCGATGTGCCGCTAAACTGCAGCTCAAATCCTATTTTACCTGCCACTGGCAATAACATTAAAAAACTTTCTGAAGGGTTGATAAATGTTTTCCCAAATCCTGTTTCAACAGAATTTACTATTACTAACAAAGGCCAAACAAGAAATTGCACGGTTCAAGTGTTTGATGCTTTAGGAAAAATTGTTTTCAGCCAATTAATGCAAAGCTACTCGTTGACCATAGAAACTGGTTCATTTACTAACGGAATATATCATTTACAACTTAGCGATGGATATACAGTAGTTTCTGAAAAACTTGTTGTTACTCATTAATTTTTTTAAGGAAATAGAACACCTTGGCATTCTTTGCAATTTACTGTTGGAAGTGTAGAATTGTATTTTTGATTGATTGCTTTTACAAACTCATTTGCAATAAGTGCATAACCTTTTTCGTGCGGATGCAAGCCGTCTAAACTAAAAAAGTCACCGGTAACAAAATCGTTATTTATATCTGCTCCATTGTATTTTATAGAGTTGGGTAATTTATTTATAAACGAGTATATATCGGCTATGGCTAAATTGTATTGTGCTGCTTTTTTTCTTAAAATTAAATTGTAACTGGCAATAGAATTTTCGAGTGATGCAATTTCGTATTTATCTAAAACATATTTGTTGTTTACGAGATTTACAATTAATCCATATTTATAACATTTCATTGAATCTAAGGGAACAGAAAGTGTAATTAGTTCTCCTTCTTGCATTTGCCTAACTCCTCCGTTGGCATTGTTATCGGCAATAACAAAACCGTTACGTCCTTTTTTAAAAGTTATGTGTGTTAAACCAGAAACTTCATAAATATCATTAAGCGAATCTGCTTGTGCTTGCGAGATATCTGCATTGTCCCATTTTATAAGATTAAAAAAAGGGAACAATTTAAAATCAGGTATGGTAGCAATTACGCCTTTGGCTCCATTTTTTGTTAGCGCCGTAAAAATTGTATCTACTCTTTTTTCAAAAACACTTGCATCGGGTGCAGAAAATCCAACACCACCTTGTGCAGCGTAATTAAAAATATCTTCCATTCCGGGCCACGAAATAAAAAAACTTGGATTTTGAAATACAGCATCGCCAACCATATTTGCGTTAGCTCCTGTTTTTGCAATTCGCTTATAAAAAATAGAACCCATTGCATTTTCATTTTGAGCAAAATTTGGGTTTGTCCATTGTTCAGTTGTGGCAAAAGGAACCACTATAGCATTTGCGTTTGAATAGTATTTTGCTAACAAGCTAATTGCATTATCATTAGCTTTTTCTTTTACCGGACCCATAGAAACAACACCCTTGCAATCTGTTCTATTTCCTAATTTACTCTGTGTATGGTATAGATATTCCCAAGATTTAAAGTTTAAACCAATTCCTTTTTCATCCTCTATTTCTGCTTGAATTAAATTGTTGGCGTCTACTTTTTTTATTTCATTAAATAGCAATGCACTCAATGAGTAATCTTTTGCTCTTTTGTTTATTCCTCCATTTTGATAACCGCTGAACCAAGTGCCGCCAATTACAATTGTGTTAGAAAAATTAGCTTCTCCACTTTGTATTATAAACTCTTTTTCTTTTGGCAGGCAAGAACAATATAGGCAAGAGATTACAATACAAAACAACAACCAAAAACAACTTTTTACTTGCGTGGAATTTATAAACATAGTTTAATATTTATCTTTGCTGCACAAATCTATTAAAATTGTTGAATTAAAATTAAAGCAACAAAAAGCAGAAAAAGCCTTACTTTTAGTTCAAATTTTAAAATAATATTCAATTCATACAACCATGTTTAATTTTACCAAAAGCATTTTTACAACATTACTTATTACAATTAATTTTATTTATGCAAAGGCCGATATTACAGTAAGTTCAAAGATTACTGAGGTAATGGTTTACCAGCAGTTTGCTCAAATTACCGCAAATGCTGATGTAAACATAGTTCCAGGAACGTATAATTTAATTGTTGATAATTTATCGCAATATACTAACGAAGGTAGTTTGCAATTAAAGGGCGATGCCAACTTTGTAATTTTGTCTATTTCTACGCAAATGAATTATTTAGGCGAAGAAAAAAAGTCTAGGCAATTAATTGCGCTAGAAGACAGCATAGATCGGTTAACTTCAAAAATATCTGCAAACAATAGTCAAATAGAAGTATACACCGCAGAACACGACATGATTATTGCCAATCAAAAAATTTCGGGAGCAAACAACGGGGTTACTACTTTAGAACTAGAAAAAATGGCAAATTTCTACAGACAACGTTTGTTAGATATAAAAATTAAGCGAGGAGATTTGCAGAGAAAACAGCAAGAAATGGCCAAAAAACAATTGGCGCTTACCAATCAGTTAAATCAACTAAAAGCTGAACAGACCAGCGTTTATTTGCAAGCCATAATTTCTATACAAAGTAATATTACTGCAAAAACAAAACTAAGTTTAAATTACGTAGTTTCTAATGCAGGCTGGTCGCCAATCTACGACATAAAAAGTGAATCAGTAAATGCACCATTAAAAATTGTTTCCAAAGCCAATGTATATCAAAATACCGGCGATTTATGGAAGGAAGTGAAAATGTCTATTTCTACAGGTAATCCTTCGTTAAACAATACCAAACCCAATTTACAACCCTATTATTTGTCAATTTATAATCCTGTTACAAATTACAACACCAACAATTACCGAAACAAAAATGCCGGTGTTCCTGCTGAAATGCCTCAAATGATGATGGAGTCTAAGACCGAAAAGCAAGGCAATAGAATGGATGAAATTGTTGTAACCAATTCTTCTGCTTATACCACTAATGTTGAAAGTACCACCAGCAATGTATTTGAAATTTCATTGCCTTATACCATTCCTTCTGATGGCAAAGAATATGTGGTAGCCATTCAAACCTACGATGTGCCGGCTGTTTACAGTTATTATTCTACACCAAAATTAGAAAAAGAGGTTTTTTTAATTGCCACAATCACCAATTGGGAGCAAACAGGATTATTGCCAGGAGAAGCAAATTTGTTTAACGAAGGAACTTACGTTGGCAAGTCTTATTTTGATACAAAAATCACTGGCGATACCTTGCCAATTTCTTTGGGCAGAGATAAAAATATAAACATCAACAGAAAGAAAACAAAAAACTTTACCGAGAAAAATTTTACTGGCAACACAAAAAAAACAAGTTTAGAGTATGAAATTGAAATTAAAAACAAAAAGAAAGGAGAAATAGACTTGGTCATTGAAGACCAGTATCCACTGTCTAAAATTGAAGAAGTAGAAGTGGAGTTATACAACGACGGCGGAGCTACTGTAAACAAAGAAACGGGAAAATTAAGGTGGAATTTTAAACTTAAAGCAGCAGAAAATAAAACTCTAAAATTTGGCTACCATGTAAAGTATCCTAAAAAAATTATTTTAAATAATTTGTAAAGAGTAGTAGTTGATTTTTCTCTTGGATTTCGCTCGGTTGGTCTTTGCGACCAAGAACTAAGGACCTCAAATACACCTCGTTTTATTGCCATTGCAGAAGTGTGGCCAACGAGGACTTATTTATTTTTGCGTTTGTAACGCCATTAGAAAAATGTTGTTTATTTTTGAGGTAAATGAATTATTTCTTTCACAATAAACTCATTACCCAACAAAACCTACAAAACTACATGACCTTTGCCCAATTTAAAGATTCTGTAGATGCTGCCAATTTAAAGCATATTGATGATATAAAAAGAGAGCTAACGTATCCTTTAGATTCTGCACACATAGTCAGCATTTCAGAAAAGAACAACAGCTTTTATCCATTAAATAACATAGAAAACAACTACAAAGATGTTTTTGCACTTGCACTTGCAAATCCGGAGTTAAAAGACAGCACCTATACCGATGTTGAGTTAGAACAACTAAGAGCTTTAGCTTCTCTTTGCCCATACAAAGAAGGCAATGCTGTATATTTAGCTAGAGTACTATTGCATGGCTTTGAGGACAAAGAATATTTGAACAAGTGCGAAATTGTAGAACCAGCAAATAATAACGAACGCAGAGCAAATTTTGGAGAAGAAAAAAACAGTGAAATCAAGAAACTTGAAATAACAAGTAATCCTTCGCTGCAGATAAATGAGTTTTCTGTTTCACCAAATCCTAACATCGGTAAATTTCGTTTGATTTGTCCAGAGAATTCTACCTTCTATTATGAATTTATTTCAATTACAGGTCAGGTGTTAAAATCCGAATCAATTCAAAACAAAAATACTGTTGATTTTGATTTTAGCCATTTTAGCAAAGGAATTTATAATTTAAAAATTACAC
>CAIMMJ010000285.1 GCA_903842515.1 uncultured Bacteroidota bacterium
CAAACATCAAAGAAATTCTTTCAAAAAAAGGCGAAAATAACAAAGAAAAGAGTAAATTATTTGCAGATGAAATCTTTAATTCAAGCCATTTTACCTCCGAGGAAAAAGTGATAGAATTTATTAAAAAAGCAAAACCAAAAGATTTTGAAAAAGATTTAATGTTTATGTACAGCAAACGTTTAAATGAATATTTTAAAGAAACACTAACTCCGTATCAAAAAAAATACAATGCAATAATTGAACCTAATAAACTCCTTTACCTGCAAAGTATTCAGGATTGTTTTGCAGATAAAAAATACTATCCCGATGCAAATTCATCTATGCGACTCTCGTATGGAACAATAAGAGATTACGATGGAAAAGACGCAATACATTACGACTGGAAAACAACGGGCCAAGGGATTTTAGAAAAATACAAACCGGGTGACCCTGAGTTTGATTTGCCTCCAAAATTAGTTTCCTTACTGCAAAAGAAAGAATTTGGCAGATACGGAAAAGATGGCAAATTACCTGTTGCATTTTTAACCGACAACGACATAACAGGTGGAAACTCCGGAAGTCCGGTATTAAACTCTAAGGGAGAATTAATTGGGTTGGCCTACGATGGAAATTGGGAGGCAATGACCGGAGATTTAGTGTATGACCCGCAATTAAAAAGAACTATTTGCTGCGACATTAGATATGTACTTTTTATTATTGAGAAGTTTGCAAATGCACAAAATATAATGAGCGAATTAAGATTAATAGAATAAGTTATGCAAAAGATATTAGTTACAGGAAGCAACGGTTTGTTGGGGCAGAAACTTGTATATGCTTTACGAGAAGACAAAGAAGTAGATTTAATTGCAACAGCAAAAGGCGAAAATAGATTAATAGAGAAAAATGGTTACACCTATTTTTCATTGGATATTAGCAATAAAGAAAATGTAAAAAATGTAATAGAAAAATTTGCACCCGATACAATTATTCACACGGCCGCAATGACAAACGTGGATGCTTGCGAAACAGAAAAAGAAATGTGTAGGCTTTTAAATGTTGCATCTGTTAGATTTTTTGTTGAAGCAATTGAACATTTTACACCAAAAAGAATTCACTTTATTCATCTTTCTACTGACTTTATTTTTGATGGTAAAAATGGTCCTTACACAGAAGAGGACGAACCCAATCCAATTAGTTATTACGGACAATCAAAATACGATGCAGAACTAATTGTTAGAAATAGCACCATTGATTGGGCCATTTTACGCACCATAATTGTATATGGCATAACAGACAATATGAGCAGAAGCAATATTGTGTTGTGGGCAAGAGAAGCACTTTCTAAAAAGCAACACATAAAAGTTGTTGATGACCAATTCCGCTCTCCTACCCTAGCCGAGGATTTGGCACAAGGGTGCATTTTAGCTGCAAAGAAAAAGGCAAAAGGAATTTATAATGTTTCTGGAAAAGATACCATGAGTATTTTAGAACTGGTTTGCCGAGTTGCAGGATATTTTCATTTATCCACCGATACCATAGAAGTTGTAAAATCCGATACATTAAATCAGGCAGCCAAGCGTCCCCCAAAAACCGGATTTATTATTGATAAAGCGGTAAGAGAATTGGGCTATAAACCTCACTCTTTTGAAGAAGGAATAAAAGTTGTTTACAACCAGTTTTTAGAATTTCAAAAACAAAATCCTTGAGATTTATAGTGCAAGTAATTTTCTATAATCCGTATTCACTTATCATATAAATTAGAGCAGCCAAAGCAAAAGCTCCTTGTTCTAATTCTCTTTTGTTTACTTTGTCAAACGTATCCAGTTCGCAATGATGATAGTCAAAATACCTCTGACTTTCAGGCATCATTTCAAATACCGCTGTTCCTTGTGCTTTTAAAGGACTGATATCGGCTCCTCCTCCTTCCCTGTTAAAATCATGCAGACCATAAGGAATAAAATATTTCCAAAACGTTTTAAGTTTCTCTTTTTGTTTTTCGCTTACTTCAAAAGAAAATCCATCAGGAGCAAATCCACCTGCATCACTTTCAATTCCCGCAATATGATTTTCATTATTTTTCTTGGCTAATTTTGCATACTCTTCGCCACCCCGTAAACCGTTTTCTTCGTTCATAAACATTACAAATCGTAAAGTTCGTTTTGGAACATATCCTACTGCTTTTAATATTCGCAAGGCTTCAATAGTTTGCATACAACCGGCTCCATCGTCATGTGCTCCTTGTCCAACATCCCATGAATCCAAATGTCCACCCGTTACAATGTATTCAGTTTTTGATTCAGAATTAAAATTGCTCTTTAATTCTGCCACAACGTTATTAGACATAACATCAGGTAAAGTGTTGCAATACATAAAATATTCAAACTCCAATGCAGGCTCTTCTGCCAATAATTTACTGAGCAAATCTGCTCCTTTTGTACTTATTGCACAAGCAGGAATTTTTGCAATAGAATCGTTGTATCTCATGGCGCCTGTATGAGGGTTATCATCGTTTGCAAGAGTTACCGACCTAACGATAACGCCAATTGCACCAAGCCTGGCTGCCATTATAGCACCCATACTTCTTTGCTTAACAGCAGGCCCATAAGCATCAAAAGTATTTATTGTTTTTGCATCCATGGGTTGATTAAAAAAAACGATCTTACCCTCTACTTGTTGTTTTTTTATTTTATCCCAATCCTTTAAATTTTTTATTTCAACAACACTTCCTCTTAGTCCTTGCTCCGGAGTTGCAATGGAGCCTCCAAGTGCAAGAATTTCTGTAGAAAATTCCGTACGTTTTGCTTGATAATATTTTCCGGCTGCAGCAGGAGACGTAAGGTCTTGTTTTGGAAGTATAATTTTTGCCGTTTCTTTTTTTCCCCTCACCCAATGAGGAACTTTTACTGCCTGCAAAAAAACAGAATCAGCCTTTGCATCTAAAAACATTTTTTTTGTAAGCTCCACGGCTCTTTCGGCCTGAGGAGAACCTGTTAATCTGTTTCCTATAGTGTTGCACAATATCTCAAGATTCTCATACGATTTTCCTTTTAACATTGCTTCTGCATATAATTTTCTGAACATTAAAGAATCCTCAATTTTTGATTGAGCAAAACCAGAAAAAGAACAAGCAGAAAAGACTACTAAAAATATATATTTTATTTTCATCGGAATTAATTTGAATTTGTGTTCGTAAAGATTAAAAAATAAATCCAAAAAAATAATCAAACCTCATTGTCAATTGATAATTTTGAAATTCTAAAAAATATAAAATGTATTCAAAAGCACAAATTGAGTTTGAAAGATTATTAAAAATAATGGATGAGTTAAGAGAAAAATGTCCGTGGGATAAAAAACAAACCATGGAAACTCTGAGGCATTTAACCATTGAAGAAACATTTGAACTTTCTGATTCTATTATTGATGGCGATTTAAACGAGATAAAAAAGGAGCTTGGAGATATTTTGTTGCACATTGTATTCTACTCTAAAATTGGAGCAGAAAAAAAAGCATTTGATATTTCTGATGTTATAAATTCACTTTGTGAAAAATTAATTTTTAGACACCCTCATATTTATGGCGATGCAGTTGTAACAAGTGAAGACGAAGTAAAAGAAAATTGGGAGAAATTAAAACTTAAAGAAGGAAACAAATCTGTTTTAGGCGGTGTGCCAAAATCACTTCCATCTTTATTAAAAGCAATAAGAATTCAGGATAAAGCAAGATCTGCCGGATTTGATTGGGACAACAAAGAACAAGTTTGGGAAAAAGTTTTAGAGGAATTAGATGAGCTTAAGCATGAAGTAGAAAATAACAACAAAGAAAAAATAGAGGAAGAACTTGGCGATGTAATTTTTTCCATCATTAATTATGCAAGATTTATTGGTGTAAACCCAGACGATAGTTTAGAAAAAACAAACAAAAAATTCATAAAAAGATTTCAATACATAGAGCAAGAAGCCAATAAAATTAATAAACAACTAAGTGATATGAGTTTAGAAGAAATGGAAGTTTTGTGGCAACAATCAAAAAGTAAATAATTATTTTTATCTTTGAGAAATAAATTTTATACTTGCAGCATCAAATTTGCTAATTAAGCAATTCAAAATCCAAGATTGAATCTCAGTTTTAAATCCTAAAAAAAATTAAATATTATGTATAGTGTAGTTGAGCTTAATGGCAAAACACAAGAAGAGTTATTTACAATTGCTATTGACTTAAAATTAGAAGATTGGCAAACATTAACCAAAGAAGAATTAATTCTTAAAATCGTGGAAGTGCAGTCAGGAGTTCCATTATTTAAAGAAGAAACATTAAAAAAGAAAAGAACAAGAACAACTGCTAAGCCTAGCACTGTTGAAGAAAAAAATCCAGTGTTGGAACTAGAAAACAGACCGGAAAATTCTACCGAAAAAATTGATAACAAACCAAAAGCAAAAAAAAATAAAGCTTATCCACCTGTTAACCCGGATATTCAAGTGGTGAATGAGCAGCCCCAAAATATTTCATTTAACGAAACGCCTGAGATAAATTTTCCTGAACAAAAATCTGAAAGTTTAATACAAGAAGTTAAGGAGAATGAAGTTAAACATGTAAGTGCTCCTGAATCAGATAATACAAGCAAGCAAGCTCCCGAAACAACTGAAAACAATGATAATAATTTGGATCAGGAGATTGCAAAAAAAGAAAACCATATTGATAAAAACAGAGAATTACAGCGTCAAAAACAAAATGAAAAAAGAGAGTTGCAAGAAGCAATCTTTCAGTTTGATGGTTTAGTAACTCACGAAGGTGTGTTAGAAATTATGCAAGAAGGATATGGATTTTTGCGTTCTGCCGACTATAATTATCTAAGTTCTCCGGATGATGTTTATGTTTCACAATCGCAAATAAAATTGTTTGGATTAAAAACAGGCGACACAGTGCTCGGAAATGTGAGACCTCCAAAAGATGGAGAAAAATATTTTCCACTCACAAAAATTGAAGCAATAAATGGAAGAAGCCCTTCGTGGGTAAGAGATAGAGTACCTTTTGACCATTTAACGCCATTGTTTCCGTATCAAAAATTTACGTTGTGTGGGCCCGGAAAAAACTCTATGGCACCCAGAATTATAGATTTAATTGCACCCATTGGAAAAGGGCAAAGAGGCTTAATTGTGGCACAACCAAAAACCGGAAAAACTATTTTACTTCAAGAAATTGCCAATGCAATTGCAAAAAATCATCCCGAAGTTTATTTAATCATTCTTTTGGTTGATGAAAGACCAGAAGAAGTAACGGAGATGAGCCGTAACGTTAGAGCCGAAGTAATTTCTTCTACCTTTGATGAACCAGCAGAAAAACACGTAAGAATTGCAAATATTGTTTTAGAAAAAGCAAAACGTTTGGTAGAATGTGGTCACGATGTTTGCATATTATTAGATTCTATTACTCGTTTAGCAAGAGCCTATAACACCGTGCAGCCTGCATCCGGAAAAGTATTGAGTGGTGGTGTAGACGCTAATGCTTTGCACAAACCAAAAAGATTTTTTGGAGCAGCACGTAAAATAGAAAATGGAGGTTCACTTACAATTCTTGCCACAGCATTAACTGAAACTGGCTCAAAAATGGATGAAGTTATTTTTGAAGAATTTAAAGGAACTGGAAACATGGAGTTACAATTAGACAGAAAAATTGCAAACAAAAGAATATTCCCTGCCATTGATATTGTTTCTTCTAGCACCAGAAGAGACGACTTATTGCTATCGAAAGAAACCTTGCAAAAAATTTGGATACTTAGAAACCACCTTTCGGATATGAATCCTGTAGAAGCTATTGCATTTATGAATGATAGAATGAAGAATACAATTTCAAACGAAGAGTTTTTAGTTTCGATGAACGGTTAATAGAATATGAAACCAGGAGTAAAATTTGGAGTAATTAGCGGAATATTAAGTGGCTTTATTTTAATGATGGCCTTGCAAAACAATTGGCAAAACCACCCCACGTTTAAATTTTCCGGTCAGTTTACTTTGGTGCTAATGTTTGGGTTTGTATTTGCCTCTATTTATGAAAAAAAATATACCCTGCAAGCTGGAACAATTTCATTTAGAGAAGGAATAAAAGAAGGGCTTATGGTTGCACTGCTCTCCTCATTGCTAATGGCTTTTGCTTACTTTTTATTTGTAAAATTTATTGATACAAATTTTATAGAAAAAACAATAACTGCCTCGGAACAATTCTTTAGAGCAAAAGGAAAAACAGAAGCAGAAATACTAAAAAACTCCAACTACATAAGAGAAAATTATTTGTTTACTCAAATAACAGGTACAATATTCTTTACACTTTTTGTAGGTAGTTTGTTTTCTTTGTTGTGTTCTGCATTTTTAAAAACATCCCAAAGAGTATAAGTTTTTTAGCGCAAGTTTTTTTAATCTTGTAGCAGCAATTCTATTTATCACTCTACATAGATATACAATTTGTACAAATCTGGAATTGAATTCAGTATTTGTCCATTTTTATGATTTATTCTATTGATATATTGATATTTAGGTTTTTAAATAAATTCATATTTTATTCTCCTCAGGAATTGATAAAAATAAAATTAGAATAATTTACATCTAATTTTGCTCTAAAATTTTTAACAATTCATTTAAGTTTGGAGTAAGAATAATTTCTGTCCTTCTGTTCTTTTTTCTTGCCTCAGCATTTTTTCCTGTATCAATTGGCAAGTACTCTCCTCTTCCTGCTGCCTCAATTCTCTTTGGATCAACTTTACTGTTGCCTAAAATAATTTTTACAATAGATGTTGCCCTTAGCACACTTAATTCCCAATTGTCTTTAATTGAACCACCAGCACTATTAAAAGGTACATCATCTGTATGTCCTTCAATTAAAACATTTATATCTGTGTTTTGCTCCAATACTTTGGCAAGTTTCTTTAAGGGATCCATACCTTTTGCATCTACAATTATACTACCCGACGCAAAAAGCAAACTTTCTTCGAGAGATACATACACTTTTCCATTTTTTTGATTAACGGTTAATCCTTTGTCTACAAAGCCCAACAAGGCATCAGATACTTTAGATTTTAAGGCAGAAACAGCAGAATCTTTTTTAGATAAAATTGACTGGAGTTCTCTTACCTTTAATTCTCTGAGTGCTAATTGCTCATTAGATTTGCCTAAATCTTCTTCCAACGTTTTAAGTGTTTTTTCTCTTTTGTCTAAATCCTCCTCAAGTTTCCTTAGCTTATCTTCTTTGCGTTGCAGTTGATCCTGTGTAAGCTGTAAATCTCCTGCCAACCTTTTGTTTTCATTTTTGTTCAATTGCTCAAGTTCATTATTTTTTTCGAGCAGCAAGTTGTATGTATCGTTTAGTTTGTCGTAATTTTTTGTGAGTTTAGAAACAAATTTTCCTTGAGATAAGGTATCGGCTTCCAGCTGTTTAATTTGCTTACTCATTTTTTCGTTGTTCTCTTTTAAATCTGCAAATTGTTCGGTAATTTCTCTACTTTCAGTTTTGAGTTTTGCTAAATTATCTTCGCATTCTTTTGATTTTTGTTTAGATTCCTCTAACAACCTAGCAGGTACGCAAGAACCTAAAAACAACACAAAAAATAAAACAGCAAATGTTCTTGCCAAAAAAGCTACTCTGTTTTTTAAATTTATATTTTTCATAGTTTTATTTTCAATTTCTAAATTCCAACAAATTTAAGTCCATAATCTGTTTTAAATACTGTATTAAATTTTACTTTATAACAAACATGTGTTATAAAAAGTGATATTAACAGAAATAGCCAAAAATTATAGTTTATTGTGCTTTCCCAAAAACAAATCAAACTCTAAAAATTATATAAATATCCAATGACTTAAGTTAGAATGCATGAAATTCTTAGAATATTAAACTATATATTTGAAACTTATGCAAACAGAAATAATTAAACTTGGAGAGTTTGTTGGCCATAGCGGATCAGTGTATGCACTAGAAAATGGCTTAGAAGAGAATTTGTTTTTTTCTGGCAGTAGCGACAGGTTTGTTACACAATGGAACGTAAATACTTTTGAATCTGCTGCTTTTACAGCAAAATTACCCGGAATTATTTATTGTATAAAATACATTCCAAACTATAATTTATTGCTTTGCGGTACCTCAGAAGGAATTATTCACATTATAAATACAAAGGAAAAAAAAGAAATTAAAGCATTAAAAAATCACAGTGCACCACTATTTGCCATTAACTATTCAAAAAAAAATAATTTAATTTTTAGCTCAGGTGGTGATGGAAAAATTTCAATTATTAATCCTGATCTTTTAAGTGTACAGCAAATTTTAACGGTAAGCAATTCAAAAGTAAGAAGTTTAGAAATAAATTTTTTGGAAACTGAATTGTTAGTTGCCTGTGGAAATGAAGAAGTAAAAATATTTTCGTTGCCAGATTTGAAGCTTCTAAAATCATTTAATGCCAATAAATTAGCAACAAATACTGCAGTTTATCATCCCGGCAGTAACATAATTTTAAGCGGTGGAAGAGATGCCATTTTAAATATTTACACAACAGATAACTATACAGTAGAAAAATCAATTGCTGCACACAATTATGCCATTTATGATATAAAATTTTTAGATGATTTAAATTTATTTGCCACCGCAAGCAGAGACAAAACATTTAAACTCTGGAATTCTTTGCAGCACGAGTTTATAGTAAGAGTAAATGCAGAAAATTATCTTGGTCATACTCATTCTGTAAATCGCTTGTTGTGGTTAAAAGAAAATCAAATTTTACTCAGTGCAGGTGACGACAGAAAAATTATTGCCTGGAAAATAAAAAATGTTTCCTGAATAGAATGACCTTTATTGTCTCAACTATTTTATACTAAAACCCTTCTTTTTCTGGCTGTCGGTATTTAAGAAGCTTCTGTATAACTTTTAACTCGTAAGGGAAATTATAAAACCCGGTTTTGTAGCGAAAACTTGAAAATGATTTTAGAATTTTTATGTGGTAATTTTTTAGTTTGTGGTCGGTGGCAGTTGGGAAATAAGAATTTAAAACAGTTTCAAAGTTTTTTATTTTATCAATCATAGCAGGAGTAAGCCAAGGCGTAAGAGGATTTTTTCGTAAATCGAAATTTAACCACTCATCGTTTAACCAATCTTCTAATTTTTGTGGGAACTTAAATCCACTTGCTTTTACTGCTTCATACATTTCTGAACCCTCTGTGGCTACAGGACTATAAACGTAAATTATTATTTCGGTAAATGGATTTATACTTTTTATTTTTTTGATAAACTCAATGTCTTCATTTATTTGATTCATCACCTTTTCTTCAGACTCCGCCGGAGTGCCAAGAACAAATGAATATTCAGGAACAATTCCAAATTTTTGCATCCTGGCGGCAAATTCAGCAATCTGTTTTCCGCTTTGCTTTCCACCTTTGTCCATTTTTTTTAGTAGTTCATCGTTGCCTGTTTCAGCTCCAAAAAATATCATTTTACATCCTGCTTCTTTCATCAGTGCTAAGGAATCATCAGAATATTTATCAATGGTATCAATTCTACCTTCGCCCCACCATTGCATATTTTGTCCTAACATTAACTTAGAAAATTCTACTACTCTTTTTTCACTTACAAAAAAATTATTGTCGTGAAATTCAATGGCATTTCCGCCGAATTTTTCTTTTAAAAATAAAATATCGTCAAAAATTTTCTGTGCAGATTTTCCTTTCCATTTGGCATTATATATTGGCACCACTGCACAAAAAGAACATGTAAACGGACAACCAAAACTGCTATGATATGCAATAGTTTGAGTGCCCAAATAAGTTTTGCCTAAATATTTTTTTAAGGGATAAAATTCGTTTAATTTTTTGTAAGGTAAATCTGGCAACACATCTTGGTCATACAATGCATCTTTTTTTGTTTGAATATTTTTTCCATCTGAATTAACAAAACACAAATTTGGAATTGCCTCAAACGATTTGTTTCCTAAAACAGCTTCAATTAAAAGTGGAAATGCTTTATCTCCCGGCCCATTTATCACAAAATCTACAAAACCACTTTCTAAACATATTTTAGATTGGTTAGCAGCAAAGTAACCTCCCCAAATAGTAGTGATGTTTGGATATTTTTCTTTTATTTTTTTTGTAATTGGAATAGCTTGTTTAAGCTGTGGACCTGGCATTACTGTGCTTCCAAAAAAAGAAAAATCAGAATCTTGTAAAAGTGAAACTATTTTTTCTTCGGGATTTTCTTCTAAGTTACCGTCAACAATTACCCAATCGCAAAAATGATTGATACTGGCAGCGACCTGTAAAACAGAATTTGGAATTCGAGGCTTGTGGTTAGCTGCTCTAGGATTAAAGAGTAATACTTTAGGTAAATGAGTCATATCATCGTAAAGTTATCAAACTTTGTTCAACCAAAAAAATGTTTTCAATCCATAAAATCAATTCTACCTTTGCAGCCACTCATGAAAAACTATTTAATAGTTGCTTTTACTTTTATTGTTAGAATTAGCTGTGCTCAGTTTGCGCCCGCTGCAGGAGAAATAGGAAGCACTGCTATTTATAAAGACAGTTCTATATTTATAAATTGGGCAGTTTCATGCTCTGTGCAAAGAGGATTAATGAACATTGCAATTCCGGATTCAGGTTTTTCATATTCTGGCGATTCAACCATGGCAATAGGCAAAGCATTGGAAAATGGAGTAGTAAGTTTGGGCGATGGAGGCAGTGCTACTTGCCAATTTCCTTATCCTATATCAAATGGCCCTGATTATGATTTTGCTGTATTTGAAAACTCTTTTACCAACAATTTTTTAGAACTGGCTTTTGTAGAAGTAAGCAGCAATGGTTCTGATTTTTATAGATTTAACTCTACTTCTTTAACAGATACAACTGCTCAAATAGGACCTTTTGATTACATAGAACCAACACAACTAAACAACTTGGCAGGTAAATATAGAATGGGTTATGGAACACCTTTTGATTTGCAGGAACTAGCCGGAATTGATAGTTTAAATATCAATAAAATTACTCACGTTAAAATTATTGACGTTGTAGGAAGTATGCTCAATAGTTATGCAAGCAGAGATAACGAAGGTAGAAAGATAAATGATCCATGGCCCACCCAATTTTTTACAGGAGGATTTGACTTGGATGCAATAGGTGTAATGTATCAGGACAATCCGCAAAGTGTTTCAAAAACTTTTCAAAATAAAATTTTAGTCTTTCCAAACCCCTTAAAGCATAACCAAAAACTAACTATTGTATCCAATGAAAAAATAAATAATTTTAAAGTTATTGATGTTTTTGGCAGAGAATTATTATCTGGAAATGATGTTAGTACAATTGAATTTGAATTTTTGCCAGGAAATTATTTTTTAAAAATATATACAACACAAACTTTAGAAACGCACAAATTGATTATTGCTCCATAAATTTTAAAAAAAAGTTTATGCTTACAAAACTCAACTATTAAAGGAGGTTTTTACTAACGCATAAACCATTACGTTATATGTTTAAATGCACAGCTATGCATTTGTTATAAGAAACCCTTTTACACCGTTCCAAAAAAACATACCGTTTAAACAAATAGAATTGCAACCAATGCCTACCAAAAGATCTTGGCACATTTTTATTTTTCCAAAACGCCAACACCCATCGCACGAAAAAAAATGCAAAAGAGCCAAAATTAGACAGTGGCACGACAAGGGTTTTCAAATTTTAATCGAATTAAAATCAAATTTTAATAATTTCATTTTATCAATTTATATCAAACTTTTGTGTATTAAATTACCTACTAGTTATCTCTTTCTATGTTAAGTATTATTATTGCCGACGACAATAAACTAGTTTGTGAGAGTATAAAAGAATCTTTAGACACAAAAAAGCATAACTCTTACTGAAGCTGAAAACAAAGTTTTAAACTATTTAAAAAGTGGTTTAG
>CAIMMJ010000286.1 GCA_903842515.1 uncultured Bacteroidota bacterium
ACAGTTAATACAAAGTAATTTTTAGAAAAAGCTCAGAAATTTTTCCATAACCATAAATGCCGTGCAGCTAAAGAAACAAAGGAGATTGTAGCGTATAAAAAAACGAATTCTGTCAATGTATTGACGTTTTTTATATAAATTTTGTCATTATATTGACAGATTTTACATTTTTATTGGCTTATTTCAACCTATAGAATTGAATGACAATGAGTTGAATAGCAAATTGAAGTAATGTAAAAAGCAGAGCAAATTTAGAAGAACTTTATGCGATTGCCTCGTTTAAACTGGGCAATTTACCAAACTTTACTACCATAGCTAAATGAGATTTTAAGGCTTGCATAAAAGTTGGATTCTCTAAATATGGAATGCCATACTCCTCTGCGGTGCTTTTTACAATCTTAGAAAGCTCTGGATAATGAACATGGCAAATATTAGGAAAAAGATGATGTTCTACTTGGTAATTTAAACCTCCAACATACCAAGAAACAAACTTGTTGCTTCTTGAAAAATTTACTGTAGTATTAAGTTGATGAATAGCCCAGTTATTTTCGATGGTATAATTCTCATTGGGCACAGGATGGGTTGTTCCTTCTACAGTATGTGCCAATTGAAATACGGTGGTTAAAATAATTCCAGCAATGAACTGCATTACTAAAAAACCAGTCAAAATTTGTAGAAAAGGAATTCCTGATACATAAACCGGTACACCAAAAAATATCCCAAAATAAAATACTTTAATTAAAAATATTTTTAAAAGTGTGATTTTATTTTGAGCAGGCGAATTAGGATTTACACCCTGCTTGGTGTATTTATTAAACTGAACAAAATCTTTTAATGCAGCCCAATACAGCGTAAGAATACCATAAAATAAAAAAGCATAAACAATTTGAAGTTTATGAAACCACCTGACCTTTGTATGTGGATTAAATTTTAAAATTAATTTATCCTCGATGTCATCATCATAGTGCACTATGTTTGTATAAGTATGGTGCATAACATTGTGCTGTAACTTCCAATTAAAAACAGAACCTCCCATTAAATTTAAGGTATGACCAAGCCAGTAATTTACCTTTTGATTAGATGAATAAGCACCGTGGTTTGCATCATGCATAATACTCATGCCAGAACCTGCTAAAGCCAAACCCATTATTGACCATAATACAAGGGATAATCCAAAAGAAGGAGTAAAAACCAGAATAACTAAAAATGGCAATACATATGCAGATAGAAGAACAACAGTTTTTATAACCATTGCATTATTATGTTTTTTTGAAAGATTGTTTTCTTTGAAGTAATTATTTACCCTACTTTTTAAAACAGTATAAAATTGCGTTTGACTTGTATCTTTATCTAAAAATCTTACTGGATTAAACTCATTTTTATTCATTATTGATATTTATTTTTTAATTAATTGCTCCAAATATAGATAATCGTTATTTAAGAACAAGCTATTTTAAAAATTGTATTTTTTTTTTGGATTTTTATTTAATAGAAAGCCAAGTGAAGTTAAGAAACTGATAATTCTTTTAAATGAACAGGTCTAAACTCATTACTTTGCTCAATGGCAAACATAATTTGTTCTAGTATTTTATCTGAATCCATGTCATAATTAATTTCCAATGCAGGCTTTATTGTTACACTTAAATTTATACCTGTTTTTTTATATTTTAATCCTTTTTTATCAAAGGCTCTTCTAAAACCATTTATAACAACTGGAACTACAATAGGCTTATATTTTTTTATTACATGGGCTGTTCCTCTTCTTGCTTCTGCAAAAGGTTTAGTAGTTCCTTGAGGAAAAGTAATTACCCAACCATTCTCTAGTGCTTTGCCTATGTTAGAAATATCATTTGGATCTACTTGCCTGTTGATTTCTTTACCGGCTTCTCTCCATGTTCTTTTTATACTCACCGAACCTACGTACGCAAAAATTTTAGGCAAAAGGCCCTCCTTCATTGTTTCTTCTGCTGCAATAAAATAAGTGTCAATTTTAGGATTTAACAAGTAGATAGGAAACTTTATATTGTTTTTAAAACCCCATTTATTGCTACAAAAAATATGTATCATTGTTATAACATCGGCAAAATATGTTTGGTGATTAGATACAAACAGTACATTTCTGCTTGGCAAATGCTTCAAATTTTCAGTGGTTTGAAGTTGCAAGAAATTAAGAGCACCTTTTCCTGAAACCTCAATTCGTTTTAAAGAAGTTATATCAAATAGGCCA
>CAIMMJ010000287.1 GCA_903842515.1 uncultured Bacteroidota bacterium
ATGCGGAGAACCAAATTTTGATTAACCACAAATGTGTCTGCGGAGCACTGAACCGCCACTTTTGCCAAACCCGTGTTATGCGGTCGTTTTTCTTTATGCTCCATCATACTTTTCTTTATATCTGATTGGGGTAATAGACCAAATTAGTTGAAAAACAAGAGCACCAAATAGCGTCCATAGAATATCATTCCAGTCAAAATGTCCTCTTGTTGTTAGAGTTTGCAAAAACTCCCAGGATAGAAGTCCTGCTAGTGAAATTAGATTTGCCGTAATGTGCTTTTTTTCGTTTAACCATTTATTCGTCCATTGCATTTGTGGAATTATTACAATAAACAATGCTGGTATCCCAATTGCGGGGAAAAAATTAGGTGCAATTCCCAATAAATATTTTATTGTCAAGTTTCCACCTGTGTAAGCTGGTCTAATGTTGTCTTGCACCTGTTGATATGCAATAAAGCAAAGTGCAAACAAAGCAAACCAATAATATAAACTCTTTGATGTCTTCATTTTTTGAAAGTATCTCGCTATAATGTTGTCGTTTTAAAATGCCGCATAACGTTTTGGAGCTACCCGAAGGGCGGGACTTTTACCACAAAACTTGATTTGAAAAACTAATGTTTGATTAACCACAAAACTGTCTTTGGAACACGAAACCCCGCCTTTTGGGTAGGTGCTGTTAGCTGCTGCCTTTCTTTCTGTCATTTTTTATTTCTTAATAAATATCCACTATTTAATCTAAATAAAGCCTTTCAATATTATACAAAGAAGGATTGAATCCTTTTTTACTACTGTTTCCATTATTATTAGAACGCTTTATTCCCATGTCTAAGCGATTTGGGTTAAGCGTAATATTTAATCCAATTTGAAAATAGCCTGATGGGTTAATGTTTTCGCTAAGTGTAAAATCTTTATTTGCAACCGTAATCTTATTTCCCGTAAGTATACCTGTTTCTAAATACAACTCAAATCGGGTATTTATTTTTTTACTCCAAGAAAGACCGCTTTTTAATGTGCCCGTTTGTAGATTAATTTTTTTTGCAATTAATGAGGTATCCGCGATGGTAATCGCACCCGCACTAATTTTATAATAATTACCTTGTGGGGATAAAATAAAACTAAAACGGTTATTACTATTAGGTTGATAATTAATTGATGTTACTACAGGTAGAATGATAAGAAATGACCATTTAGGATTCAATTTGGCAATATACCCTAACACCGGTAAACCATAACTGTTACCATTAAAAGCTAATAAGCCAGCACCGGCTATAAAAGTATTTCCTTTGCTACTTTGACGAGAATATAAAAATAAACCAGCAAAGTTTGGAATGTCATTTAGAAATCTTTTTCCATCAGCATTTTCAAAAGCATATAAGCCTGCTATGTAGCTGTTTTTTATTGAAACGTTGAGATAAGTAAGTCCTAAGAAACTAGAATATAAAGCATTGGATGGTATGCCGGAAGATGGTGATAATATTCCAACATTAGAGGAGGCCGAAAATAATAAGCTTTTTAATCTTATTGGTTGAGTTAAAGTGCCAAGTTGTAATTTTGCAAATATTGGAATAGTTAATGCTAATCCTCCATTTGAAAAACCATATTTATTATTTTCTTTTATACTAACCATTCCGGGATAGGA
>CAIMMJ010000288.1 GCA_903842515.1 uncultured Bacteroidota bacterium
CAAACCTACAATTTTATTTTAAACAATTTATATTGCTATTGAATAACTAAAAAATTAACTCTATTTCTTTGTGGTGCAATTTATATTATTTTTTTATGTTTTTACTTTAAAATTGATAGCAATATTTAGCAATTTAAATTTAAATTTGCATCCCTTAATATAAAATATAATTATGGCTTTTGATATCAAAATGATCGAGAAGGTTTACAATAACCTTGCAACAAAAATTGAAGCAGCTCGAAAACTTACAGACAAACCACTTACACTCACAGAAAAAATTCTGTATTCTCATTTGGCCGAAACATTGCCTTCACAACCATTTGAACGTGGAAGCTCTTATGTTGATTTTAATCCCGATAGAGTGGCTATGCAAGATGCAACAGCTCAAATGGCTTTACTTCAGTTTATGCAAGCAGGCCGTCCGAAAGTTGCAGTACCCTCTACCGTTCATTGCGACCACTTAATACAAGCAGAAGTAGGTGCAGTAGCAGATTTAGAAAAAGCAAAAGATAAAAACAAAGAAGTATATGATTTTTTGGCTTCTGTTTCTGATAAATACGGAATTGGATTTTGGAAACCAGGAGCAGGAATTATTCATCAAGTTGTTTTGGAAAATTATGCATTTCCTGGAGGCATGATGATTGGAACAGATTCGCATACAGTAAACGCAGGTGGATTAGGAATGATTGCCATTGGTGTAGGAGGTGCAGATGCTTGCGATGTAATGGCCGGTTTACCTTGGGAACTAAAATTCCCTAAACTAATTGGTGTAAAATTAACCGGAAGATTAAGTGGTTGGGCTTCTGCAAAAGATGTAATTTTAAAAGTTGCAGGTATATTAACCGTAAAAGGTGGAACTGACAAAATTCTAGAATATTTTGGTGACGGTGCCGATTCATTAAGCTGCACAGGCAAAGGAACAATTTGCAACATGGGTGCAGAAATTGGCGCTACCACAAGTATATTTTGTTACGATCAAAAAATGTCATCCTATTTAAAAGGTACTGAAAGGGCTGATGTTGCAGCGCTTGCCGACAATGTAGCAGAACACCTAAGAGGAGACAAAGAAGTTTATGAAAATCCTCAAAACTATTTTGATGAAGTAATTGAAATAAATTTATCAGAACTTGAACCTCAGATAAATGGACCATTTACGCCAGATTTAGCCTGGCCAATTAGCAAATTTGCTGCAGCAGTAAAAGAAAATGGCTGGCCTCAAAAATTATCAGTTGGATTAATAGGTTCATGCACAAATTCTTCTTACGAAGATATTTCAAGAGCTGCATCTTTGGCTCAACAAGCTATTGATAAGAATTTGATAGCAAAATCTGAATACACCATTACGCCGGGTTCTGAACAAGTAAGATACACTGTAGAAAGAGACGGATATTTAGGAACATTTGAAAAAATGGGTGGAGTAGTTTTAGCAAATGCTTGCGGGCCATGTATTGGTCAATGGGCAAGACACGGCGCCGAAAAACAAGAAAAAAATTCAATCATTACTTCTTTTAATAGAAATTTTTCCAAACGAGCCGACGGAAATCCTAATACACATTCTTTTGTTGCCTCACCAGAAATGGTAACAGCATTGGCAATTGCCGGAGACTTAACTTTTAATCCACTAACTGATTATTTAACCAATGAAAAAGGGGAGAAAGTAAAACTTGACGAACCAAAAGGATTGGAATTGCCTCTGCTTGGCTTTGCTGTTAAAGATGCAGGTTACCAAAAACCGGCAGACGATGGAAGCAATGTAAAAGTTTTAGTATCTCCCAGCTCAGATCGCTTGCAGTTATTAGAGCCTTTTGCACCTTGGGAGGGAGTTGATTTGGTTGGATTAAAACTTTTGATAAAGGCAAAAGGGAAATGTACAACAGACCACATTTCTATGGCTGGTCCTTGGTTAAAATTCAGAGGCCATTTAGATAACATTTCCAATAACATGCTTATTGGTGCTGTAAACGCCTTTAACGATAAAACCGATAACGTAAAAAATCAATTAACTGGTAATTACGATTCAGTTCCAAAAGTTCAAAGAGACTACAAGGCAAATAAAATTGGCTCAATTGTAGTGGGAGACGAAAATTATGGCGAAGGTTCTTCCAGAGAACATGCAGCAATGGAACCAAGGCACTTAGGCGTAAGAGCTGTTTTGGTAAAATCATTTGCAAGAATCCACGAAACAAACCTAAAAAAACAAGGAATGTTAGCATTGACTTTTGCTGACAAAAATGATTATTCTAAAATACAAGAAGATGATTCTATTGATATAAATGGACTCTCTACTTTTTCACCTGGAGTTCACTTATCATTGGTTTTTAACCACAAGGATGGAAGTAAAGACGAGATAAAAGTTAATCACACTTACAACGCTCAACAAATAGAATGGTTTAAAGCCGGCGGAGCATTAAATATTATTAGGGCTTCTGTAAAATAAATTTAAATGTTTGTTCTAAAAAAGGGGGTTACAATTATGTAATCCCTTTTTTATTTGTTCATCATTTTCTGAACATACTTTCCAATAATATCAAATTCGATATTTACAATGTTTCCAATTGCTAGATTACAAAAACTAGTGTTTTCGTAAGTATATGGGATAATAGCAACAGAAAACTTATTAGTATCTGCAGTTACTAAAGTTAAACTTACTCCATTTATACAAATTGAACCTTTTTCTACCATTAAATGATTAAATTTTTCTGGCTCAAACAATTCAAAGAAAAATTTCCAGCTTCCGTTATTGTTTTCAATTTCAATTAATTTTGCAGTTCCATCAACATGCCCTTGAACAATATGACCATCTAGGCGGCCATTCATTTGCATACATCTTTCTAAATTTATTTCTCTGTCCACTTTCCATTCTGCCAAACTTGTTTTATCTATTGTTTCTTGTATTGCTACTACTGTATGTTTAGTAGAATCTACTGCAATAACTGTAAGGCAAACACCATCGTGTGCTACACTTTGATCTATTTTTAGTTCTTGCCCAATATCCGAATTAACCGTAAAGATGTAGTTTGAATTTTCCTTAGTAACTTCTACAATCCGACCCTTGCATTCTATAATTCCTGTAAACATTATTTAGAGAGGCTGTATTTTATTTTTTTTGTTTGATCTTCACTGTAAATAAAAGTAAATGATAAATTTCTACCATCGTTTCCAAATACTGCATCAGCTATTTGATGTTGTTTAATTTCGCCCAATGTATCTTTTAATGATATGGTTCCCTGGCCAATACCAACAGAATTAACACTTGAAAAACTAATTTTTTTGCCAGCAAAAGAAACATCGCTCGGAAAATAAAAGCATCTTCCATTTCCGGTAACAGAATCTGGTGATTGATTATTGGTATAAGTGGTAGAAAAATCTAGTGAAGAATTTACATTAAAATTTAATGTCCAATATAAACTATTGTTCCATTGGGCTTCTGCAGAACCTGAGAAATTACCAATAATTTTTTCCTTAAAATAATTAATATCCGCATAAACTTGTATTTCTTTGTTTCTTCTAACCTTAATTCCATCTCTATAAACCGCAACAATTTCTAAACTATACAAACCGGGTTCTTTAGGCTGCCAAACAATTTTTTTTAAATCCTTACTCAATGCCTGCATTTCATTGTCTTTGTTATCTCTTAAATACCAAGTTGAACTTTCAGGGTCAATTTGTTCTTTATCGTAAACTATATTTGTAATAAATTCTGTGGTAACGGTAGAATTTGTAACAACATCTTCTATATCGTTTACTAGGCTTGCACTAATTACACTAACTTCTTTTTTCTTACACGATGAAACAGCGGCTAAAACTGCTATCACCAAAAATAAGTTAAAAACGACTTTTGAAAAACTATATTTTTTAAGCATACTATTTACTTTGATTTTGATTAGAACCCATAATATGTATAAATCCTTTTAATAGAATTGGATCTTTAGGTTCTAGCCTAATTTCATTTACACTGCACATATAATAATAAACTCCATCATCACATTTTCTTTTGGTGACTTGATTTGTGCCATCCCAAAGAATCTTTTTATCGTTAGTTTTAAATACTAAACCTCCCCATCTGTCAAAAATTTGCAACTCAATATCCTTAATGTATTTATAAGGAAAAGGAATAAGTAAATCGTTTAAATTATCAAAATTTGGAGTAAATACATTGGGCAATTCATAATTTGGACAATTGTCAACACAAACAGTGTCAGAAAAATCGCTTACATTTCCAAAACTATCAACTGCTGCTATGGAGTAGCATCCTGCAATAGAAATAGAATCATTGTTGTGATAAAAAATAGTATCATTTCTTTGATAAATGGTAGCTATACTATCTAATGGATTATTTTTTTGAGGTGCATAAAAAATTCTGTATTCAATAGCATCGTCAAAACAAGCCCTGTTTAAATCGCTAATTTTAATAGTATTTAAAATATTTTCACAGTCGGCATTTATACTTATTTTAGGAGGACAAGGTGGTGTTTTATCTTCTGGCACTCCGCAAATTTGTTGAGACCAATTTCTCAAAGGAAGCACAAATCCGGTATCGGAATAGTTTCCATAGGTAATAATTCTGTAGCAATATGTTCTGCCATTTGTTAGTCCATATTCTATGTAGGATAAAGACCTGGTAGAATCTAAAAATATGTATTCTCCCGGATTATTTATATTCTCCTTTTCTATATAATAAATATAATTTGACCAAGGAACTTCGGCAATCCAGCTAAGAGTAATTGCATTGTCGGAACCTTGAGTGCTTAAAAATGGAGATGAGGCTAAATTGGATTTTCCAATTTTATTTTCTCCTGAGTACACTTCTATGTAGTAATAGTGAATATAGTTTACTGTGTTTATTAGGGTATCTAAAAATAGCGTTTGATCTATGTTGTTTAGAGTTGCAATTTGTACAAAATTTCCAACCTGACTTTCTCTTCTATAAATTTTATATGAATAAGGCGGAGGCCACTGAATAGAATCTATCTCAGTTGGTTTTTTCCATTCAATGGTATCAATTCCATTTGTTGTGCTTGTTATACCAACCGATACTTTATAAATTATTGGTACATCCCGTTTTAGCCTGGTACAAATTTCATTTGAAGCCTTGCTTTTAGAGCTGTCTGAATACATTGCATAAATTCTATAACAATATTCGTATCCGTGCAGCAATCCTATACCGTTATTATTGTCGGTAAAATTAAATGTAGAGCTACCCGAAATATATTTTATAAACTCATATCCAGCAGAGGCAGGAATTCCTGTTTCGCAATAACTAGGATTAAAGTTGCTTTCTCCTTGTCTTCTGTATATTTTATATCCTACAACATCAGGGCAAGCGCTTGCTAGCCAATTCAAATTTATACTTGTTCCAACAGGCAATGCAGAAACTAAAACTGGCGGGGGGGCAATAACCGTTATATTTATTGTTTTAATATCTACCAATGGATTTGTTGCATTGTCTTTGGCTTTAAAGCTTACTTTATATGGGTTAATATTGATGTTAGAACAATTGGTATTCCAATTAAAAACAGCAGATGCAGAACCAAAATTATTTGAAGTTTGCTCAAATAAAGCAGGATTTGACGACAGAAGATAGGGCAAACCAGTTGAAGTTAATTCTATGTTATCGGAATTAACATCGGTAGCATTTATAGCCAGATTTAATGCTGTACCTGCTATAACACAGGTATCATTGGCAGCTATTATTGGAGGATCATTTTGGCATCCGCCAATAACATTTATTTGCATGTCTCTTAAAACGTTTCCTATTTTAATACCATTCCTCCACTCAGTTATTAGTATTGCAAGATTATATTCACCAAGACCACCAATACTTGACCCTACACAATTTGTAGTATTAGCTCCTGGGCAAGTCCAAATCATATCACCAGTAAATGAATTTATTGTTGCACCACTGGGAATAAAATAACAATCTATAGGTGAACCAAATTGGTCTCTGTTCTCAATTAATTGATACGACAAGCTATCACCATCTGGATCATAAGCACCCGGATTATGAATATATCGTTTGCAAAAGCAAGCATCATCTATAGGTGGATTTAGTAAAATTGGAGAACTATTTAATCCTAAAAATGGGCTTATTGTAAGTTGACTTTGAAGATAGAATTGTACTTCAACAGAATTTGGAATATTTACAATATTTGAATTTCTATTGGGATCATTGACACTTAAACAATAATTTCCCGGGCCATTAAAGGTAAAATTACCCTGATAGATATTTTTTTTAATGGATGATGTAATAAGTTCGCCTCTACCAACTGAATTTGATGGATGAAAATCGCTATTACAACCCAATGGGCCATTAGTTCTTGGCAGATTAACGCTGTCAAAAATGGAACAACCGTTGTTGTTGTTACCAAAATATAAAAACAAATCACACCTGTCTGCAATAATATCCGGACCAACTTTAGTGTATGTAATAACTGTAAAATAATATTTTAACGGATTTGCAGTATCTTGCCTGTATGTTATTTCTCCTGCCCTATTGTGAGTTGCGTAAGAATAGGTGAAAGAAAATAAAAAACAAAAAAGCAAAAACTTTTTTATCATAAACTCAAATAAATTATAGAACACGAATTTAAACAAAAAGTTGCTTGTTAATTGAATACAAATGACAAATGTTCAAAATTGGCAATTTTTAGGATTAGATAACAAAAAAAAGCCACTCCTAAAAGAAGTGGCTTTGTAAAAAAAATTAATGAAATATTACTCTTCAGTTATTGGAGCAGTAGCAGTATTCATTAAAGTATCGTTTGTTTCTACTACAATAACCTGTTCATGTTTCATGTCTTTTGAACAGCATTCTTTTGCTTTAATTGGCTCAGAGTAAATAGTGTTTAATGTTGGAGCTATTACCAAAGAAACAATTGACATCAATTTTATTAAAATATTCATGGAAGGACCAGAAGTATCTTTAAATGGATCACCTACAGTGTCACCTGTTACTGCTGATTTATGGGCGTCAGAACCTTTGTATTCCATTTTGCCATTTATTTCTACTCCTTTCTCAAAAGATTTTTTCGCATTATCCCAAGCACCTCCAGCATTGTTTTGAAACATTCCCATTAAAACTCCACTAACTGTAGCTCCTGCCAAAAAACCACCTAGGGCTTCAGGACCTAACAAAAAGCCTACTAAGATTGGAGAAATAATAGTAATTGCTCCTGGAAGCATCATTTTTCTAATTGAAGCATCCGTTGATATGGCAACACATTTGTCGTATTCTGGCTTACCAGTTCCTTCCATAATTCCTGGAATAGTTCTAAACTGACGCCTAACCTCTTCTACCATTGCCATAGCTGCTTCGCCTACAGCTCTAATTGCAAGTGATGAAAAAATAAATGGAATCATACCACCAACAAATAAACTTGCCAAAACTTTTGCCTTATAAATATCAATACCTTCAATGCCTGCAACACCAACAAAAGCAGCAAATAAAGCTAAAGAAGTAAGAGCAGCCGAAGCAATTGCAAATCCTTTTCCAGTGGCCGCAGTTGTATTTCCTACTGCATCCAAAACATCTGTTTTTTCTCTCACCTCTTTTGGTAATTCGCTCATTTCTGCTATTCCACCTGCATTATCAGCAATAGGACCAAATGCATCAATTGCTAATTGCATGGCTGTAGTAGCCATCATTCCTGCTGCTGCAATTGCCACACCATATAAACCGGCACATTCAAATGAACCCCAAATACCACCAGCCAAAACTAAAATTGGCAAAAATGTTGATTCCATTCCTACTGCCAAGCCTCCAATAACATTGGTTGCATGTCCTGTGGCCGATTGACGAATAATTGACATTACAGGTTTTTTTCCCATAGCAGTGTAATATTCAGTAATAATACTCATGAGGCTTCCAACAACCAATCCAACTGCTATTGCGCCCATAATTCCGTTTTTAGTAAATTCTAAATCTCTTAAGTATAGTGTATTAGGCATTAACCAAGAAACCAAACCAAAACTAGCAATTGCGGTTAAAATTATAGATCCCCAATTACCCATGTTTAAAGCCTTTTGAACTACATCAGTTTTGATTTCAGCAGATTCGCTAATTTTTACAAACAGAGTTCCTACAATAGAAAAAATTATTCCTATACCTGCAATTAACATTGGCAGTAAAATTGGGCTAAATCCTCCAAAATTATCCACGAGAGCTGAACCGTTTGGCCCAGTTACTTCTTGTCCTAAAACCATTGTTGCCAACACTGTAGCAACATAAGAACCAAATAAATCTGCACCCATTCCGGCAACATCGCCAACATTGTCGCCAACATTATCTGCAATTGTAGCCGGATTTCTTGGATCATCTTCAGGTATTCCTGCTTCTACTTTTCCTACTAAGTCTGCGCCAACATCAGCTGCTTTTGTATAAATTCCTCCACCAACTCTGGCAAACAAGGCAATTGATTCTGCACCTAAAGAAAATCCTGTAAGAACCTCTATTGTTAGGAGCATTTCTTCGGAATTTACAGTAGCATGAGGAGCAAATATTTGCTTTAAAACAATATACAACCCTCCTAAACCTAAAACAGCTAAACCTGCAACACCTAGGCCCATTACAGAACCACCGGTAAATGATACTGCCAATGCTTTGCTTAAGCTTGTTCTTGCTGCTTGCGCAGTTCTAACATTTGCTTTGGTTGCAATTTTCATCCCTATGTAGCCAGCCAAAGCGCTAAAAAATGCTCCTAAAATAAATGCTATAGAAATAAACCAATGCGAATGTTCATTTGCAGAGGCCATAACTCCTAATAATATTGAAACTATAACCACAAAATATCCAAGAATTTTCCATTCTGCTTTCAAGAAAGCCATTGCACCGTCTGCAATTGCATCAGAAATTTCTTTCATTTTTTCATTCCCTGCATCTTGTTTTGTTACCCAAGACGATTTTACAAACGTGTAGATTAGGGCAATTATCCCAAATACCGGCACTAGATAAACAATGTTTTCGTTCATATTCTTTAGATTTTTCCTTTATTTATTATTTTATTTTTTTTACTTTTTTAAACGGGGGTGCAAATTTAATCATATTACCAATAATTGCAAATAAGACATAATTAAATATCAATCACCTACTTAGGCAAAAAACACCGAAAAATGAGAAATTGAACTGTTAATCTTGATTAAGTTTTACTCCACTTGTCGCTTCTTTAAAAACAGCCTCAGTAATGTCATCATTATTTTTTTTGTAAAAACTTGCAAAGTTGTATTTAATCAATTTGTACTCTTCGGCCTTGGAATTAAAAACTTTAACAATAGTTGTAATTGTAAAATTGGGATATTTTCTAACAATGGTTGTGAAGCCCTCTGGATATTTTTTAGCTAACTCTTTTAACAATACGTTAAATTCTTCCTTTGAAAGTTGTTCATTAAATACTGCTTTTGCATCCTCTTCATTCATTTCATAAATTGTATCGCTTTTTGTATTTGCATTTAATGAAGCATTGGTTTTGATTTTAAGTTTAACTTCTTCACTTCTTAAAGAATCTCGAGTAAGTTTTTCTTTTTCTTCGGCCTTTTTCTTTGCAATTACTTTTTGAGCTGTCTTTCGATTTTTTTCTGCACTTACTTCATTAATTTTTTGCTCATTTACTTTTTTACTTTGCTCATCTAACTCTGATATACCGTTGTTTTTTCGCGAGTTTAATTTTATAAGTTCTTCGCCCTGCAAAAATTTTGATTCGGTATTCTTCTTTTTATCTTGATCTTCTTTTCTACTCTTGATAATTGAATCTAGTTGCTCAGGAGTAGATTTTTTTTTATTTTTCTGTTCCTCTTTTATTTGACGCTGCCTATTAGTTAAAGCATTTTGCAGAGCCTCTAATTGTTCTCTAATAGAGTTTGTATAATTTTTATCGTAATCTATATTTTTCTTATTGGGGGAGTAAAAGAATTCTCCAATTGGTTGATTTAATATCGAAAAATCCACTCCATCAATTTCTCTGAATAGCTCAACATCAATTCCACTTCTAAGGATAGAAGTATTAATTGGAACATTTTCTGTATTTACTAGAATTTTTTTTGAAACATACCCTGATTTTGAGAACACAATCATATACTGATTGTCTGTTTTTAAAGTAAAACTAAATCCACCAATTTCATCAGTGGTAACCTCGTTTACGGGTATATTATTTTTTAATAATAAAACATTTGCATTTTGCAATTCGTGTCCTTCCTCATTTACTCGGCCACTAATTGTAATAATGCTTTTGGCAAAATTTCCGTTAGGCAAATCTATTTGTGCATTTACATTTATTGATTCAGCTATAAAAAAAGCCAAAGCAATAATTTGTAATAAACAAGATTTAATTTTTACTTTCGAAACCATTAATTACTAAACGCCACAAAATAATTAAATTAAAATGAAAGTTTAAATTTTTTATTTTAATCGGCAATTTTATCATTTTTAATGTAGATAAAATTTAATTCATCGTATGCATTAACATTTACATAACATTTGTTTTTCATTTTAACTTATCAAAAATACTTGTTAACTAATTAGTTGTTTTTTTATATAATTTCGCCAAACCTTTATATTAAACATGAAAAAAATTTTCAATACAATTTTTTGTTTTCTTCTTATTGTACTAAAAACAAAAGAAAGTTATTCTCAAACAACAGAAAAGCATTTATCAAACATCAAACAATTAACCTATGGAGGAGATAATGCCGAAGCATATTTTAGCTTTGATGATAACTACTTAACTTTTCAAAGTAACAATAAAATTTGGGGTGTAGAATGCGATCAAATATTTTTAATGAACATCAAAAATGCAGCTAGAGATACATCTTACTTGCCAAAAAAAATTAGCGATGGAAGAGGCCGAACAACTTGTTCATATTTCTTGAAGAACAATAACAAAATTATATTTGCTTCAACCCATCATCTAATGAATGGTTGCCCTCCATTGCCAGAAGCACGGGCTGACCATAGGTATTTGTGGTCACTTTATCCGTTTGATATTTTTATTGCAGATACTCTGGGAAAAATAAGTAAGCAGCTTACCAATTCACCAGGATATGATGCAGAAGCTACTATTTCTCCCGATGGAAAAAAAATTGTTTACACTTCAGATAAGAGTGGAGACCTTGAACTTTATGTAATGGATATTGACGGACAGAACGAGAAGCAAATTACAAATGGTTTGGGTTATGATGGCGGTGCATTTTTTTCTCCTGATAGCAAGAGATTGGTATTTAGAGCCTCAAGACCTAAAAGTGAGGAAGAAAAACAAGAATACATCAATTTTTTAAAACAAGGCTTGGTTGCCCCAACAAATATGGAAATATATACTTGTGATATTGAAGGCAAAAATTTAAAACAAATTACAAATTTGGGAAAGGCCAATTGGGCTCCATTTTTTCATCCATCAGGAAAAAAAATAATTTTTTCTTCTAATCATAATAGTAATCGCGGATACAATTTTAACTTATTTATGGTTGACGAAAATGGCGAAAATCTAGAACAAATTACCTCTGAAAGTAATTTTAATGCATTTCCAATGTTCTCTTTTGATGGCAAAAAATTAGTATTCTCCTCAAATAGAAATAATCATGGAACAAAAGATACCAATTTGTTTATAGCAGATTGGAAAGAATAATACGATAATAATTATAAATTTATCCTTCATGAAATTTAAACTACTAATTGTTGCTTTATTTTGGTTCAACCAAAACTTCTCGCAAACTATATCAGTTGAGTATATAAAAAAACACATCTCCGTGCTCTCAAATGATTCTTTGCAAGGAAGAGGAACCGGAACAATAGGCGAGGCAAAAGCTGCAAATTATATTTCTCAAGAATTTAAAAAAATAGGATTAAAACCTGTGGGAGGTAATAATTCATATTTAAAAAGTTTTCAGTATAAACAAAGTTCTAATCCTCATGGAGCAAGTGATAAAGACACAGCAGTAAAAATATTAAACTCTAAAAATATTATTGGCTTTTTAGATAATAATTCACCAAACACACTAATAATTGGAGCACATTATGATCATCTTGGGTTTGGAGATGACCAAAATTCTTTAGAGGCAAATCCCAAGGGGAAAATTCACAATGGAGCAGATGATAATGCTTCTGGAGTTGCTGGTGTAATTGAGTTAGCCAGGTATTTTTCTAACAGTAAAAGTAAAAGTAATTACCTGTTCTTATGCTTTTCGGGCGAAGAATTGGGTTTAATTGGTTCTAAAAAATTTGTGGACAATAGCGATTTTGAACCAGCAAAAATAAATGCCATGATAAATATGGATATGATTGGCAGACTAAATGATTCCACAAAAAAGCTTATGGTATATGGTGTAGGCACATCACCATCTTTTGTAAATAATGTTGAAAATGCAAACACCTATTTTAAACTGGTATTAGATAGTTCTGGTGTTGGGCCATCTGACCACACGTCTTTTTATTTAAAAAATATTCCTGTTCTCCATTTCTTTACGGGTCAGCACCCGGATTATCATAAACCAAGCGACGACCTCGAAAAAATAAATTTCGTTGGAGAGCAAAAAGTTTTAGAATACATTATTGATATAGTAAAGAAAATTGATACTGAACCTAAATTAGAATTTAAGAAAACAAGAGATTCCAACAATGATAATGCACCCAAGTTTAAAGTAACTTTAGGAATAATGCCTGATTATTCTTTTGAAGGAAAAGGGGTAAAAGTTGATGGCGTTAGCGATAACAAGCCTGCCTTTAATGCCGGAGTAAAGAAAGGAGACATAATAATAAAACTTGGAAATTTAGAAGTTACCGACATGAGAAGTTACATGCAAGGTTTAGCTGACAGCAAAAAAGGCGATACAAAAGAACTTGTTGTAAAAAGAAATGGCAAGGATGAACTTTTAAAAGTTACTTTTTAAGTTAGCTGATAATTATTACTCAGTTATTGCAACTTTTATATCCACAGATTTACTTTTATCTTTTTTCTCTATTGTATAAGGCATGCCACCTTTGCAAACTTCAGTAACACTATATGCACTATCAATACCAACACAATAAATATAATAATCGCCCGGCTTTAATCCTTCAAAATGGATGTGATCTGGATGGTTAGAAGAAGCTGATTCTACCAAATCATATTCACTTAAACTTGCTGGTGCTTCTTTGGAATTAAATTTAATGTAAGCAGTAGAGTTGGGAATATTTTTTCCATGATGTTCTGGAAAAATTGCAATATTAGCGCTGCCACCTAGTCCAGCATCTTTTTTGCATCCAAAAAAACTAGAAATAACGATTATCGATAAAATAATTTTTGTCATCATTTTTTTAAATTGATTATTTAAACAAAATATCACTTTTAAAATGCCTTAGAAACAATAAGTATTTGCATCAATTAATTTAGCTGCAATCTCTCTTCTTAATACTACGGTATTTATTGGATCGGTCTTGGTAAAACGTTTTAAACCCATTAGCATCATTTTTAATTCATCGCCTTGAGCAAATCCGCAAATTGCTTCTTTTCCTGCTTTATTAATTCTGTCTGCAGCATCTTGCAAATAAACTTGCAGTATGTTCATTTGAAGTTTACAATTATCGGCACCTTTGGAATGGTAAAGTTTTTCTACCCTCAATAAAGTGCTTTCAGAAACGTATAAATCAATAATCATATCAGCAATATTTATTAATATTTCTTGCTCTTTAGATAATGTCATCATTAATTTTTGAACTGCAGCACCAGCTACCATCAAAACAGCCTTTTTAAAATTTTGAACATATAAATTTTCTTTTGCAAATGGTGTATCATCAGGTTCAGCAAAATCCGGAATAGACATTAACTCTCCAGCAACCTTTTGCGCAGGACCCATTAAATCTAATTCTCCCTTCATTGCTCTCTTTAACAACATATCAACAATTAGCATTCTGTTTATTTCATTTGTTCCTTCAAATATTCTATTTATTCTTGCATCTCTGTAAGCCCTGTCCATTGGTGCCTCGGAGCTGTATCCCATACCGCCATAAATTTGCACACCTTCGTCAACCACATAATCCAATACTTCGCTTCCATTTACTTTTAGTATTGCGGCTTCAGCTGCATATTGTTCAACTCCCTTTAATTTTGCTTTTGTAGCATCCATGCCTCCTTCAATAAGACTTTGTATACTATCGTCTATGTTTTGAGAACATCTGTACGTTGCACTTTCGCATGCAAAAACTCTAATTACTTGTTCTGCCAACTTATATTTTATTGCTCCGTACTTTGAAATTGGTCTTCCAAATTGTTGTCTTTCATTTGAATATTCTACTGATTTTTCTACAGCTCTTTTTGCTCCACCCAAAGCAGCACCGGCAAGCTTTACCCTACCTAAATTTAAAATATTTACGGCAATCTTAAAACCGTTACCTCTATCAGACAATAAATTTTCTACTGGAACTTTAACATCGTTAAAAAATATTTGACGAGTAGAACTTCCTTTGATTCCCATTTTATGTTCTTCTGCATTAAAAGTTATTCCTTCAAAACCCCTTTCTACAATAAATGCACTTAAATTTTCATCGTTGTCTATTTTAGCAAAAACCGTAAGTATGTCTGCAAAACCACCGTTAGTGATCCACATTTTTTGACCATTTAGTATGTAATGTTTTCCATCAGCAGATAATACCGCTTTTGACTTTCCACTGTTTGCATCAGAGCCAGCAGAAGGTTCTGTAAGGCAATAACAACCTTTAAATTCGCCTGTTGCCAATTTGGGAATGTATTTTTGTTTTTGTTCTTCATTACCATAGAGTAAAATTGGCAGAGTACCAATTCCTGTATGAGCAGCAATGGCCACTGCAAAAGAATGTCCTGCGCCTAAAATTTCGGTGGTAAGCATAGAGGTGGCAAAGTTTTTTCCAAAACCACCGTATTCTTCGGGGATAGAAATTCCAAGCAATCCTAATTCACCTGCTTTATCTAAAAGCGATTGCATAAGCCCTTCTTCTTGGGCATCAATTTCGTTTAATTTTGGAAAAACTTCTTGCACTAAAAATTCTCTGCAAGTTTGTGCCATCATTAGTTGTTCCTCGTTCCATTCTTCGGGAGTAAAAACATCTTTGTAAGAAGTTGAGCGAATTATAAATTCACCGCCTTTTATTGCATTTTCCATGTTGTTTTTTTTTGCAAGTTAAAAATTTATGAATTAATCAAGAAAAAAATAGAAAATAAATTTTCTTAACGTTTTATTAAACAAAAAGCTGATCCAAAAAATGAATCAGCTTTTAAGTTAATTTTTATGTTTTGTTTATTATTTATTTACAACTTGTGGAACAAGCATTTTAAATCCCTTACCGTGAACATTTATTATTTCTATCTCCGGGTCATTTTTTAGATATTTCCTGAGTTTAGTGATGTAAACGTCCATGCTTCTACCGTTAAAATAATTGTCGTCTTGCCAAATAGTTTTTAAGGCATAATTTCTATCCAACACTTCGTTTTGATTTAGGCAAAACAATTTTAATAATTGTGCTTCTCTTGTTGTAAGCCTCATTGATTCGTCTTTAAATGTTAAGGTTTGATGGTCAAAATCAAAATGGTATTGTCCTATTTGAAATTCTTTAAGTTCAGAATTATACATAGACTTTGATGATGTTCTTCTTAAAATAGCTTTTAACCTTAACAAAAATTCTTCTGTACTAAACGGTTTAATCATGTAATCATCCGCACCAGCATTAAATCCTTCAATTGCATCTTCTTTCATTGCTTTTGCAGTTAAAAATATTAATGGCACATCATGATTTAAAATTCTGATTTCTTTTGCCAATGTAAATCCATCCATAATTGGCATCATTACATCTAAAACACAAATATCAAATAATCCGTTTTTAAATTTCTTTAAGCCTTCTTTGCCATCAGCAGCTAATGTTACTATGTATTCTTTCTCCTCTAGATACTCTTTTAACAAATTTCCTAAATTGTGATCGTCTTCTACGAGAAGTAAATTTATTTTCTGATTATTTTCCATTGTATATTTTTTTTTAGTATGTCAAATTTGCAACCAATAAGTATTTATAAACATTACAAAAGTTTAAAGAAAGTTAATTCACCTCAATTTCAAAAGGTAAAAAAACTCTAAAGCAACTTCCTTTATCAATATCACTATTAACGCTAATGCTGCCAAAATGTTTTTCAATAATTGCTTTTACATAACTTAATCCTAATCCAAATCCTTTTACATTGTGAATGTTTCCTGTTGGCACTCTGTATAAATTCTCAAATATTCTTTTCTGATTGTCTTTGCTAATTCCAATGCCGTTGTCTTCAATTTCCATAACAACTCCTTGTGGAATAACTTGTGTTTTTATTTTTATTTCTATTGCTCTATTTAGGGATGAGTATTTTAAAGCATTGTCAATTAAGTTATTTATAACATTTGTTAAGTGCACTTTATCTCCCTCAATATAGACTTCATCTTTATAAAAATTTGTGTGAACCACAGCTTCTTTCTTTGCCAATTGGAGTTTTAAATTTGTTACAGCAGATTCTATGAGTTGGTTTAGTTCAATTTTTTCGAAGTTGAGATTGATTTTTCCTTTTTCAAGAATAGCAGTTTGCAATACATTTTCTACTAATAATGAAAGTCGTTTATTTTCATCAGAAATTACTTTTAAATATTTGTCTAATTTATTTTGAGAAATTGCAATACTCTTATCACTTAAAACATCACAAGCTAGAGAAATTGTACTAATGGGAGTTTTAAACTCATGTGTCATATTGTTGATAAAATCGTTTTTTATTAACGATATCTTTTTTTGCTCTAAAATTGTTGAGAATGTATAATAATAGCCTGCAATAATTGTAAGTATTACAACAAGCGAACCAGTGAGCATGAACCAACTAGATTTTAATATAAACTTATCCTCGCCCGGAAATAAAACAGTAAGAACACTTGGCTCCAAAAAAACGTTGTTAAAAGACAAGTTTATCTTATACTTTGATTCCGTTAGCGGTGATATTAGTTCTTGCTTTTTGGGATATACAAATTTGTTTCTTGAAAATTTTAATATTCCAAACTCGTATTTTAGTTTCACGTTCTGATCATGCAATTCAACTTTTAAAAGAGAATCTACCATATTGGTATCAATTTTTTCGAGGTAATCGTTGTATATATTTACGCTTACCAGCTCGTCAAAAATATTATCTACAAATTCTCTTTTTTTATTGAACCATGACATGGATGGTTTTGAGGTATCAATAGATTGAAAATTAAAAATATTTGCAATATTGTTTGAGCCCAAGGCATAATTTAATGAACCGGCAGTATCCAAACCCAAAATTGATTTTTCTCTAGTTTGCGTTTTAAGAATACCATTGGAGTCAGTGGTAATTTGCTCCATCACATTTAACTTAAAATAGTCTGCAGGATCTGAAACTTTTATTTTTTCATTAATCTGAATATTTGTAGATCTATTAAAATCTTTTTTTCCTCCAATTATTGAATTAGGTTGTCTTCTTAGATTTAGCCTACGTGTTATTTTTGCAGCGGTTGCTTTCTTTTCTAATTTATATACCACTTGGTGCAAGGCCGCATTAACATTATTTTCGAATTGCTGCCTCTGAACTTCTAGTGCATTATTTATCCAATACAATTGTAAAGCAATCAAACTAACAATAACAACCGAAACCAAAAGAATGGCTATTTTAAATTGTTTTATCCTCATTTACTAAATAAAAATTAGTTTAATTTATTTTTTTTGCAAATTTGCGAATATGTTTCGAGTATTTATTTCACTTCTGTTAATATTTTCTTGTCAATCGTTAAGAAGTCAAAATCAAATAGATTTTTTAACAGGAAAACCATCTGAAGGCAATGAAAAAGTAAAAACAGAGCCTCAAAAAAATAAAAATACCGATTGGGAAACTCTTAGAAAAAATTTGTTTTTTGGAGGTAATTTTGGTTTACAATTTGGCAGTTTTACTTTTGTTGATGTGTCCCCTCTTGTTGGCTATAATTTAACTGACAAAGCTAGTATTGGCGTAGGATACACCTTTAATTATTTAAGAAACAGATTTTCAAACACATCTTTGATAATAAGAGGGGGAAGAGTTTTTGCCAGATACTTTATAATGCCTCAACTTTTTATTCATGGAGAATATGAGGGTTTACAAGGTTTGTACTCTAGTGATAGAACCAAATGGTTTTATACACCTTTGGCAGGATTGGGATACAGACAAAAAATGGGAGATAGAGTATTTTTTGATCTTCAAGCACTATGGAATTTTAATCCAGCTATTTATTCTCCTTATTCTAATCCTGTGATAAGAGCAGGAGTTATTTTTTAATCTTTTATATGGAAAATAATAACCAGTTGTTGGCAAAAAAAGTTGTTGATACCATGCTTGAAAAAGATTGGTTTAGTCAATGGCTAGGAATAGAAATAGTAGAACTTAAACCAGGCTACGTTAAGTTAAAAATAAAGATAAAAAAAGAAATGCTAAATGGATTTCAAATTGTTCATGGAGGCATCTATTACTCAATTGCAGATAGTGCATTGGCCTTTGCATCTAATTCTTACGGGATAAAAAGTGTATCTGTAGAAACATCAATTTCTCACTTGGTTTCATGCAGCGAAGGCGAAGAAATTTTTGCAGAAACAGAGGAGATTTTTTCAGGAAATAAGATAGCTGTTTACACTATAAATATTCTAAACAAAGAAAATAAAAAGGTTGCCGTATTTAAAGGAACAGTTTACAAAACCGGCAAAGAATGGTTTCCAGCATAACTAAATAATATGAAAAAAAGTTTTATTATAGATGGGGTTAGAACTCCAATTGGAAGTTTTGGTGGCACATTGGCACCAATTAGAACAGATGATTTGGCTGCATTAGTATTAAAAGAACTTGCCAATAAATTTCCAAAATTAGATTTAGAAAAAGTATATGATGTAATTCTTGGCTGTGCAAATCAATCGGGAGAAGACAATAGAAATGTTGCACGTATGGCGCTCTTACTTGCAGGATATCCTTTATCTGTTGCAGGCGAAACGGTAAACAGACTGTGTGCTTCGGGCCTGAATGCTGCAGCAAATGCCTCCAGACTAATTAATACCGGCGAAGCAAATTTAGTTGTTGCTGGCGGTGTAGAAAGTATGACAAGAGGACCTTGGGTAATTTCAAAAACCAGTTCAGCATTTGGTAGAGATGCACAAATGTTTGACAGCAGTTTTGGCTGGAGGTTTATTAATCAAAAAATGAAAGAAAAATATGGAGTTGATGCCATGGGTGAAACAGCCGAAAATTTAGCTGAACACTATAACATAAGTAGAGAAGATCAAGATAAATTTTCTTTATGGTCGCAACAAAAAGCTGCTAGTGCAAGTGCAAATGGAAGATTAAAAAAAGAAATAATTCCTGTTTCTATTCCACAAAAAAAAGGAGAGGCAATAATTTTTGAAAATGATGAATTTATTAAGCCAAAAACCACATTAGAAGGATTAACTGCTCTAAAAACCTCATTTAAAAAAGATGGTACAGTAACTGCTGGAAATGCATCCGGATTAAACGACGGAGCAGCTGCAATGTTAATAGCCTCAGAGGATGGACTAAAGGAAAATAATTTAGAACCTTTGGCAGAAATTGTTTCCATTGGAATTTCAGGTGTTGAACCAAGAATTATGGGAATAGGTCCGGTTAAAGCTTCACAAATTGCATTAGAAAGAGCAGGTTTAACCATGGATAAAATAGATTTAATTGAATTGAATGAAGCTTTTGCAGCTCAAGTATTAGCATGCACCAGAAGTTTAGGAATTGAAGATTTTGACAGTAGACTAAATCCTAACGGAGGTGCCATTGCGTTGGGTCATCCACTTGGCATGAGTGGTGCAAGATTATTGATTTCTGCGGCAAAAGAATTAAAGCTAAAAAATTTGAATTATGCTTTAATAACTATGTGCATTGGAGTTGGACAAGGCTATGCAATGATTATAAAAAAAGTATAATAAATGATTTACGAATTTAACGGTTATATACCTGTGATTGATGAAAGTTCTTTTGTTCATCCTCAGGCTTGCGTTACGGGCAATGTAATAATTGGAAAAAATGTTTATGTTGGACCAGGAGCTGCTATTAGAGGAGATTGGGGCGAAATAATTATTGAAGATGGCTGCAATGTTCAAGAAAATTGCACGCTGCATATGTTTCCCGGGACAAAAGTATTCTTAAAAGCAGGGGCTCATATTGGCCACGGAGCTATTATTCATGGTGCCACAATAGGCAAGAATTCGCTGGTTGGTATGAATGCTGTAATCATGGACGATGCAATCATTGGCGACGAATGTATAGTTGGAGCATTAACCTTTGTTTCGGCAGGCACAAGTTTTGAGAACAGAAAAATTATTGTTGGAAACCCTGCAAAAGCAATAAAAGACGTAAGCAGCGAAATGATAGAATGGAAAACAGAAGGAACAAAACTTTACCAAAATTTGCCATCAGAACTTTATCAAACATTAAAGGTTGTTGAGCCTTTAAGGCAGATACCTGAAAACAGACCTAAACAACAAGAAATATATCAAAGGTGGAAAAAATAGTTGATCTTTTATTTCCCTTTTAATAGGTTATTTAAAGCGTCATTTAACTCTGCGAATTTAAATTTAAAACCTGTATCAATAATTTTTTTTGCACTTACAGGAGCGCCCTCCAACACTAGCTGCGACAATTCTCCAAAAATAAACCTTATCAGAAAAGCAGGAACTTTGGGCAACAGTATGGGGCGATTCAAAACTTTTGCCACATTAATAGTTAAGTCATAGTTTGTTGCAGCAGAAGGTGAAACCGCATTATAAATACCATTCATAGAAGGATTAGTTAATGCTTCTAAAAACATTCTACATAAATCATCAATATGTATCCATGGCATTGTTTGTTTTCCTGAGCCCAATGCCGAACCTACAAAATATTTTATTGGTTGCACTAATTTGGGCAAGGCACCACCTTCCTTGGCCAACACAATTCCAATTCTAATAATTGAAAATTTAGTGCTTACATCAATCGCTCTAGAACTTGCTTTCTCCCATTGAAAACAACAATCTCCTAAAAAACCTAAATCATGTTTGTCTGTTTCTTCAAAAGGTCTGCCAATAGAATTTAGACCATAAAATCCAATGGCACTAGCTGCAACAAATGCATCTAGATTTATTCTTAAAGAAATTAGTTTTTTTATTAAA
>CAIMMJ010000289.1 GCA_903842515.1 uncultured Bacteroidota bacterium
AATGCTTACAGGCGATAGGGTGGAGCCCATAGGTAAAATAGCTCCTTATATAAAAAATGCTTTTAAGGAGGTAGAAAATGCAAGCGGAATAAAATTCGGAAAAAAATTTATTGAAGAGACATTAGAAAAAGGAACAATAGTTTTTAACTCAGTGCCACCTTCCGTTGCTCTTGCAATTGTAAAAAAAGAAAAGCCTGAATTTTCAATTCCTTATGCAGAGGCTATTCAAAAGGCCATTTATTTTGATGGCATTGATCCAAACAATCAGGATGAATATTCATTAATTGCAAGCCAATTTGGATTTGATAAAAGCGAATTTACAAAAAAGCAAAATGATGTTTATTTTTTAAGACTTGCCGAAAGTGATTTCCATCTATCGGATAGCCTCAACGTAAATGGATTTCCTACTGTTTTTTATGCGAACAATAAAAATCAAGCGTGGCAAATAGCAAGAGGCTATGTTTCATTAAATTCATTGACTGAAAATTTAAATAAAGTAGTTTCAATTAAAAAATAATATTTTTTTAGGTTATTAAATTACTAATTGTAATAAGTTGGAATTAAAAAAAGCCTTGTCAAATTAGACAAGGCTTTATAAATTCTTTGTTTAATGAAATTATTTTTTGAGTAAATCTCTTATTTCTGCCAACAATACTTCTTCATTGCTTGGTGCTGCAGGCTCAGGAGCTGCCGCTGCGGCTTCTTCTTTCTTTTTAGCGGCATTCATTCCTTTAATTACCATAAATACTACAAATGCAACAACCACAAAGTCAATCACATTTGTAATAAATGTTCCATACTTAAGCGATACCTCTGCAACTTCAGGAGTAACAATGGCATCACCATCTTTTACAGCGGCAATGCCTTTTTGTAGGATAAGTTTTTGATCATTAAAATCAACTCCACCTGTTAGCATTCCTACCAATGGCATAATAATTCCATCAATAAAAGCACTAACAATTTTACCAAATGCTGCGCCCATTACAAATGCTACAGCAGTGTCAACAAGACTTCCTCTCATTGCAAACTCTTTAAATTCTTTAATCATGCTCATAGTTTTCTTTTTTTTAGTTCACGCAAATCTATTGTTTTTTTTTATTCATAGCGTAGTGCCTCAATTGGGTCCAAAGAAGCTGCTTTTGCAGCCGGAAAATATCCTGCCAACAAGCCTACAGCCATACATAAGGCAACACCTGTAAAAATCCATATCCAAGGAATAATAAAACCAATGCCAAGCACATTTGAAGTAATATTCCCAATGAGAATACCTAAAAATATTCCTAAAATTCCGCCCAATTGGCATATAACAATTGCTTCGGATAAAAATTGATTTCTGATATTTGAAGATGTGGCTCCCAATGATTTTCTTATGCCAATTTCTCTAGTTCTTTCTGTAACGGATACCAGCATAATGTTCATTAAACCAATTGCGGCACCCAGCAATGTAATAAATCCTATAATTGTTGCAGCAAGTGTAACATATTTAATATTCTCTAGCAGCAATCCCGCTAAGGAATCGCTTTTTAATATTTCAAAATTATCGTCATTACTTAATGCTACTTTTCTAATCCTGCGAAATACTCCGGTAGCTTCACCAATTGCGGTTTCGAGCATGCCTGTTTTGTTGCATAAAACATTTACAACATAGGATTGTGAAGGGTCAGAAAAATTTAATCTTGAGTTGTTCAATGGTATTACACATATTTTGTCGCCTCCCATGCTCATGCTGTTTCCTTTTGCTTTTAACTTGCCAATTACTTTAAATTTCTTTGAGCCAATACTTACTATTTTGCCAATTGGATTTTGTTTTTTAAACAATGCATAGGCAGTTTCGCTGCCTAAGATCACAACGTTTGTTCCAGAAATTGCTTCGGCAGCGCTGATGTTTCTGCCTGCACTAATTTCGTATCCACTGCAAGCCAAATAGTTTTCATCTCCACCAAAAATGGGTGTATTTGGATTTGTTTTTTCTTTGCCAAACTTTAAGATAGCGGTTTGATCGGCGATATTTGAAATGGAAACTAAACTTGGAAAATTAAATTTTTCTTTAAATTCCATGGCCTCTTGGTAAGTAATAATAGGGTAACGCTTTGGTTTTTTACCTCTTTTTCCAAAGTGAACTCCTAGTTCTCTGTTGCGTATAGTAAATGTGTTAGCACCCATACTCGTAAAATTGTTATTGATACTTTCTTTTATAGCTTCAATAGCAGTAAGGATTCCAACAAGAGCCATAATGCCTATGGCAATTATAAGCATGGTTAGTGTTGTTCTAAGTAAATTGCTTCTTACACTGTTTAAAGCAATTTTGATATTTTCTAAAAAAATGCTGTTCAAAATATTTTTTATTTAATATAACAAAATGTAATGTTATTTTTGAGGCCCATGCAGTACTTAGAACAAATTAAAGAAAATAAAACTTATAATCATCCAAATTTTTTGATAAAAGAATCAAAAAACTTTTCGCTGATTGTAGAAGTAAACACTGGTTATTTAAAACTTTTAATTTCTGATCAACAAAAAAATATTTTGTATGTGCAGGAAATAAAATGGGACATTAATTTAGATAATTCAAAAGCAATTGATTTGGTTACATTGCTTTTAAAGAAAAATGATGTTCTGTATTCTAGTTTTAAAGAAGTGAAATTGCTTTTTCATTCAGGGTTATTCACGCTTGTGCCATTAGAATTTGTGGATGAAACCAGCAAAATAGAATGGTTAAAATTTAACGCTGGCGATAAAAGTATAGGTGTTACCGAAACCGATATAATTGAAAGCATTAATGCAAATATTATTTATCAGGCACAACCGGAATGGAAGATATTTTTTACAAGAAATTTTTTGAATCTAAAAACTTCTCATTACATAACTAGTTTCATTGATTATCAAATTAGAAAAACTAAAAACATTAGCCATCCTTCAATTTGGGTTTTTGGTGATTATGATTCTGTATTTATTAGTGTTACACGAAACCAAATTTTACAATTTGCCAATGTGTTTGAACTAAATGCCCCAGAAGATTTTGTTTATAGCACTTTGTTGGTATACGAATCCTTAGGAATTGATTTGAACAATGAATTGATTTTTTTTGGTGAAATAAATTTTGAAGAAGAAGCTATTGAATTATTAAAAAAATACTTACCAAAATTTTCTTTGGGATCAAATCCCGAAGAAATTAATTGTGAACTGTATGTAAAGAAACACCAGTTTCAATCTTTATTTAATGCATTGATATGCGAATAACCGGAGGGAATTTGAAAGGTAGAAATATTAGTGCACCGGCAGATTTGCCTGTTCGCCCCACAACAGATTTTGCAAAAGTTGCTTTGTTTAATATTCTAAACAATCAAATAGATTGGGAAGAAACAGTTGCATTTGATTTATTTTCGGGTACAGGAAGTATAGCTTATGAAATGGCTTCGAGAGATTGTAAAAATATAATTAGCGTAGAACAAAATTCTAAATCAAATGCTTTTATAAAAAAGACAATTGAAAAATTAAATTTAGAAAATACAATCAAAGCCATAAATATGGACGTGTTTTCTTTTTTAAAACAGAGCAATTTTTCTTGCAATTTAGTTTTTGCAGATCCACCCTTCGATTCAGATTTTTACCACAAGCTTCCGGCCGAAATTTTCAATTGTACCATGGTGCAGGAAAATGCAATTGTAATTATTGAACATCCTGCAGAAATCAATTTCACCGGCTTTCCTCAGTTTATAGAAAAACGTACGTATGGAAAAGTAAATTTTTCTTTTTTTAAAAAGTAAAAAATTTACTTCAATGGAAAAAGACTTTTTTGAAATGGTTTATCAAGTGGTGAGGCTAATACCAAGTGGCAGAGTTACTAGTTATGGGGCAATTGCCAAGTATTTGGGTTCTGCAAAATCCTCTAGAATTGTTGGTTATGCAATGAATGGAAGTCACCAACAAAAAATTGCTGTGCCGGCACAAAGGGTGGTAAATAGAAATGGTTTGCTAACAGGTAAAATTCATTTTGCAACACCAACCACAATGCAAGAACTGTTAGAGCTGGAGGGAGTTAAAATAAAAAATGACAAAGTTGTAGATTTTGAAAAACTTTTTTGGGATCCATCAAAAGAATTAAAGTTATGATAGAATTTCCTGTTTACAGAAAATTTTCTGATAACAAAACTTTTTATAAAATTAATTCTCCAAAAAACTTTTTAGAAATAAAACTTATGGGAAAGTATTATTTTAAAAATGAAATAGAAGCCAAGCAATTTCCAGAAATACTGCTTATTGATGATATGATAAAATTAGAAGTTGGCGCTTGGATAGCTATTGATGAAAGTGAATTTGAAGAGTATTATAGTTTTATTAAAAAAAATTATGAGTTAAGAATTTGGTAGAAGTATTATTTGTTTGCGTTAAAGGGTTTCTTAATTTTTTTTGAAATTTATTGCAAATAATTTTTCCCCAATAAAGCAAAGATTTTGTTTGCACTTATTAGTATCTCTGTTATAAATTTTTTATTTATCTGCTGTTTAGCATATACTTGCAGTGCCGCATTTAAATTTATGCTAAACGAATAAATAAAAAAAGCTGCCATTACAGCAGCTTTAATGTCCTTTTAAATTTTGTAAGCCGGGTTCTGTTAGATTTTATTTTCATAAAATCCTCTTGTTATTTATCTAGGATTTTGGTTGCCCAAAACCTCAAACGATCTACCCACAGGGTAAGGCAAGCTACCCTTTATTCTGTTGCAAAAACAGAAAATCCCTGTCTATTTGATCTTTCAACCCATAAGGTTTACCCCAAATAATTGTCACCAACTATTTCTGTGAGCTCTTACCTCACATTTTCACCCTTATTTACCTAAGCAAACGGTTATTTTCTGTGGCACTAGCTGTATGTTTTTAATTTCTCAAAAACATCCTTCCCGTTAGGAAGTATGGCGCTTTGCGTTGCCCGGACTTTCCTACTCATTAAAAAATTAATGAATCAACAAGAACCAATAAAAAAGAACGCTACAAAAGTACATTGTTTTGTTGGGTTTTATTAACTATAAACCCATTTTTATCTAAAACTGGCAGCACATTAAGCTTATTTACCGTTAAACAGTATTCAATGTCCTTTTGCAAATTAAGTTTACCAAGGCGCTCTCTGTGAGACGAATCTATTAAAAAGCTTTCTAAATTGCCTTTAGCATGATTATAAAGTAGAATTGCCGCTCTTGCAGAATCGCAGGAAGTTACAAACATGCCCGAACTCAGCAATTCGTTGGCCACAGCACCCGCAAATAAAGTATCTTCTAGGTTAAATTTATCTTTCCAGCCGGCACATAACACCAACACATTTTTTTTTAGCGTTAAAAGATGTTCCGTTACTGAATGTAAGTTTACAAATGCACCTATAATTATACTCTCGGCCTGGTAGGCAGATTTTATTGCCTTGGTTCCATTTGTTGTAGTAAGTGCAATATTTTTTCCTTTTAATTTTTCCTCCATAAAGGAAAAGGGAGAATTGCCCAATTCGAATCCTTCTAGAACTTCGCCGTTTCTTTCGCCTGCAACTACAAATCCTTTTTGTCTGTAACTTTTTGCTTCTTCTATAGTTTCTACCGGCATAATTGAGTTTACACCATTGGCAATTCCTGCACAAATTGCTGATGTTGCTCTAAGCACATCAACAACAACCACAACTTGATTTTGCTCTTGAAATAATGGATAAGAGTGTGGCGAAAAACACACTTGTATATCGGGTTTAAACATCTTTCTTGTTTTGTAGTATAATTTCTTTGCAATGAAGAAAAAAAAATCGGTTAAACAAAAAAGGCAGAAATAAATTCTGCCTTTTGTTAATTAAATTTAGCCTATTACACTATTGCTTTATGATTTTTTGCGTGATAGTTTCTTTGTCTGTTAAACATTTTACAAAGTATATTCCTTCAGACAATGAAGATAAATCAATATTTACTAAACTACTGTTGTTGTTTGATAAAAACATTAATTCTTTTCCTAAATTATCTATAACTGTGATACTTTTTAATGATTCTCCGTTTACAATTGTAACAATTGAATGAGTAGGATTAGGTGCAAAACTAAATTTAGTTGAAGTTTTAGATGCTGTAGAAGTTAAAATGCAGTCTTCGCAAGACGAAAAACACACGGTTGGCAATGCAAAAATATCTGTTTGAGGCACAGCTAAAATTCTGTTAAATCCGTTAAATCCATCCGCAACACCACATACCGAAGAAACCGATTCAAATACTGTTCCGTTTACAAATTTATACTGAACAACTGCCGTTGTATCAATACTAACATCCGCCTTAAAAACTCCTCCTCCAACATTTGTCATAGGATTTGCAGTGGTGCTAAAATTATTAAAGCTACCCGCCAAAAATACGCCTTGTGTCGAAACATTTTCTTGCGACATGTTCACATAAAATGTAACTTGAGCTAAAGCTGGTAAAATACAATCATTACAAGAACTGAAACAAACAGTTGGTAAAATAGAATTTGATTCAGGTACGATGTAGCTTCTATTAAAGCCTCCAAAACTATTGTCAACTCCACATGCAGAAGTAACAGATTCCTGGTTATTAAAAGTAATACCATTTAAAAATACATATTGAATAGTTAATGTGGTATCAATGGCAACAGTTGTTTCGTAAATGCCATTTCCAACCAAAGTCATTGGATTTGCTGTGGTGCTGAATCCATTAAACGAACCGGCAAGATGAACTCCATCTGCGCTAACTAGCTCCAAAGACATATTTACTCTGAATGTTACATTTGCAAGTGCAGTAAACACACAATTAGAGCACTCGCCAAAGCAAACTACTGCAAGAGTATTATCGCTTGTGCCAACAACAATTTCTCTGTCAAATCCTCCAACAGTATTGGCAACACCACAAGCAGACGGAACATTTTCCTGATTGGCAAATGAGTTCCCATTTAAAAATTTGTATTGCACGGTTGTTTCAGATGCAATTGCCACGGTGGCTTCGTAAATTCCGTTTGTAGTTAATGTCATTGGAGTTGCTGTGGGGCTCCAATTGTTAAAGGAACCTGCTAGATAAACTCCAGCAGCTCCAACAGTTTGTTGAGACATGTTTACTCTAAATGTGATATTGCTAAACGACGGAGCAATACAATCTTCACAAGAAGAAAAGCATACAGCTGGTAAAATGGTGGTTATAGTTGGAGCAATAACACTTCTGTTGTATCCTCCAAAGCTATTATCAACACCACAAACAGCAGGAACTGTTTCTTGAAATGTGAAACCACTTCCGTTAATAAAAACATATTGAGCAGTTACACCGGCATCTATTGCAATTGTTGCTTCATAAATGCCCCCACCTATGGATAACATAGGATTTGCCGAAGCATTAAAACCATTGAAAGTACCTGCAACAAAAACTCCTGCTGCACTAACTGTTTGCTGCGACATATTTACCCTAAATGTTAAATTAATTGTATTTGGAATTACACAATTTGTGCATTCTCCAAAACATACTGTTGGCAATGCAAGAGGTTCTGCAAACACCGTTAAGTTTCTATCTAATCCACCAACTCCATTATCTACGCCACATGCTTGAGGCACAGTTTCTGCGAATAAAAAATCATTTCCATTAATAAATTTATACCTAAGTGTTGTATTTTCTTCAATGGCAATAGTTGTTTCATAAATTCCTGCGCCCACCAAAGTTAATTCATTGGATGTAGTGCTAAATCCATTGAACGTGCCGGCAATATGAACTCCATTGGCACTAACGGTTTGTTGAGACATGTTTACTCTAAAGGTAACATTTACTGTAGCTACAGGTGCAGAGGCAACCGTGTAAGAAAAATTTAAGCCACTGTTGTTCTCTAAATTTAATGTGGCTAAATCTGCCTCAACAGACAAAGGATTGGTAAGCGTAAATGTGGTGGTTAATAAATAATAGTTTACCACTGCGCCCGCAGCTTGCCCCGGAATAGTTACGGTTCCCGAAGTAGAGCCCGGGGCCCCAACAAATATACCTTCAACAACAGTAGAGGTTACAAATCCGTCTGTACTGTAACGAACATATACTTTTTCTTGCGGAGATGGAGCTGAAGCCATGTTAAAAGTAACAACTACAGGAGTATTTTGAGATACTGCGTTTGCCAATGGATTTTGAGAAACAGCATTGGCCCCAGCAAATAAAACCGGTGCATTGTTGGTTTCCATCATCACACCAGAAGTACTTTGATAACCAACATTCTTTAATCTAAAGGTATAAAAGTGGTTTACTGTTGCAGGTGCGGTTAAAAAATTATCGGCAATTCCAATGCTCTCGGCATTTGGATAAAACTCGTAATAACCCACCTCATTTATATTGGTGGTTAAACTGGTACCGTTTTTTTTCCATCTGTTATAGCCATTGTCTGCCTCAATAACAAACTGATCGTTGGCACTAGTGGCTTGCAAAGTAGTTTTTACATACCCCGGTATGTCTTGATTCATATCAAAACCAGGACCATACCAACTTGGATCGTATTCTGCATGGAACTTAAATTGTTGGGCTTTAACAAAATTAAAGTTCAACGTTAAAAAAGTGGCAATAAAAATTTTTGCCACAGAAAATGTAATTTTTTTCATACTATTACTTTTAAATTTATCTTTAAGTGTCAAACATACACAACATTTTTTTTAAATGGAATTAAGTGAGCTAGTTTTTAAACTAATTTTCAATAATTTTAATGGTATTGTCATCGTTCATAATTATGAAGGAGAGATTTTATTGTTGAATGATGCAGCAAAAAAAAAGCTGTTTTCAAAGGCAAAAATAAAATCTGTAAATAATATTAAGGATTTATTAAATCCAGAAAATGCTGACCATTTTATTTATTACCAACATCAGTTACTAGTTAAAAAAACATTTGAGGGTAGGTATCACTTTACCAATGAGAAATTAGAAAAGCTAATTTTTCAATACCAAATTATACCAATAAAATCCGATGGCAAAGACCTTGTAATTTTACAAGCATTTGATATTACCTCTTTGTATAATACAGAAAAAGATTTGGCCATGGCCAATACAATGAGTGATTTAAATTTAAACAGATTACACAAAACGTTAATAGACTTAGAAAAAGCCAAAGCATTGGCTGAACAATCAATAAAAATAAAGGAAAATTTTTTAGCAAATATTTCTCACGAAATTAGAACGCCAATGAATGGAATTATTGGTTTTTCAAATATTTTAGAGAAAACTTTTCCGGAGGTTAAGGAAAAAAAATACTTGCAGGCTATAAAGAAAAGTGCTTCACATTTATTGAACATTATCAACGAAATTTTAGATTTTTCAAAATTAGAATCAGGAAGTTTTTCCATAGAAAAATCTGGTTTTTATTTTGACGATGTATTGAACAACATCAAAAGTATTTTTTCTTTGGAAGCACAAGAAAAAAACATAAGTTTTACGATAGAAAATGATAATTTTAAAGGAATAGAATTTTGGGGAGATTCCGGTAGATTGCAGCAAATACTAGTAAATTTAGTGGGTAATGCAATTAAATTTACAGACGAAGGTTTTGTAAAAATTATCCTTAAAATAAAAGAGGAAAATGAAAAAAGAATAAGAGTTTATTTTGAAGTTATTGACTCAGGAATTGGAATTTCTAAAAAAGATCACAAAATTATATTTGAAAGTTTTACTCAATTAAATTCCGGCCACACCAAAAAATATGGGGGAACTGGCTTGGGTCTAACCATAACAAAACAACTTTTACAACTTCAAAACAGCGAATTGCATGTAGATAGTGAATTAAACAGAGGATCTAAATTCTATTTTGAAATGGAATTTGATAAAATAGATTCATCTGAACAAAAAGTGTTTAAAGAATCAAATAAGAATAACTACAAAAATACTAAAGTATATCATGTATTAATTGCAGAAGACAATGACATAAATATGTTGTTGGCAGAGAAGATTTTAATGGATGCCGGATTTATTGTTTTTAAGGCGGAAAATGGTAGAAAGGCAATTGAGCTGTTCAATTCAAACAAAATAGAATTAATACTTATGGATGTTTCAATGCCAATAATGGATGGAATTGAAGCAACAAAAATCATAAGAAAATCTTCAAATGTTCCTATCATCGCTACCACTGCACATGCTTCTAAAGAAGACCAAGAAAAATATTTAACATTTGGTTTTAATGATTATATTTCAAAACCATACGACAACAATAACCTAACAAAGAGAATTTATGATTTGCTGAATACTGAAAAACCAGAAGAAGTTTTATTTGATGTAGAGTATTCGCAAAAATCTTTGTTTCAATCTTTAAACAAATTATCTAATGGCGATACCAAATTTATTAACGGATTAACTTCACTTCTTAAGAAAAAGATTCCAGAAATATTAAATGAGATGGAAATTGCTCTAGTGCAAAAAGACTGGGAGCAGTTTAAAAAAGCAAGCCACAAAATTTTACCCAATATTAGCCTCATGAAATTACCCAGCTTAAAATGGATCATAAGAATTGAAGAACTAAAAACAATGCCTAGCGATTGGGAAGATATTGAGCACAACTTTTATCGGATGAAAGCTGAAAGCGAAAACGTTATAAAAAAATTATAAAAACAAAAACCAAATAGTGTTGTTATCAACATTTGTAAATCAATATTTTGAAACAATTTTATTTTACCTTTTATTTGCACTCCAAAATTTAATAACTAATTTAATACTATGCCTGCATTTGCTCAAAGCGAAAATCAACAAATGATTGCCGAAATGATAAAAAAATTTGGCGAAACTCATATAAAACCAAAATTTATGGAGTGGGACGAAAGTCAGGAATTTCCACTAGAAGTATTTAAAAAGCTTGGAGATTTAGGTTTGATGGGAGTTTTGGTACCTACAGAGTACGGGGGTTCTGGCTTTGGTTATTTTGAATATGTAACTGCAATTATAGAGCTGGCTAAAGTATGTGGTTCAATAGGTTTATCAATGGCAGCTCATAATTCATTATGTACTGGCCATATTCTTGCTTTTGGAAACGAAGAGCAAAAGAAAAAATACTTGCCCAAATTAGCTACCGCCGAGTGGATTGGTGCTTGGGGATTAACAGAAGCAAACACCGGTTCTGATGCATTGCGAATGAAATGTGTTGCCAAAAAAGAAGGAGAATATTGGGTATTAAATGGCTCAAAAAATTGGATTACTCATGGCATTACAGGAAATGTTGCTGTTGTTTTGGCAAGAACAGGAGAATTGTTAGACTCTCACGGAATTACCGCATTTATAGTGGAAAGATCAACTCCGGGGTTTGCAGGCGGAAAAAAAGAAAATAAGCTTGGAATGAGAGCTTCCGAAACTGCAGAAATGATTTTTACGGATTGCAAAGTTCACGAATCTCAAGTTCTTGGTAATGTTGGTGACGGTTTTGTGCAAGCCATGAAAATTTTAGACGGCGGAAGAATTTCTATTGCCGCACTTTCTCTTGGAATTGCAAAGGGAGCGCTAGAGGCTTCTATTAAATACGCTAAAGAAAGAGAACAATTTGGCCAAGCTATTGCTAATTTTCAGGCCATTTCTTTTAAACTGGCCGATATGGCAACAGAAATTGAAGCTGCAGAATTGTTGACATTGCAAGCCGCCGACCTAAAAAATAGAGGGCAAAAAATGACCAAAGAAGGTGCGTTTGCAAAATATTATGCCTCAGAAGTTGCAGTAAAATGTTCAACAGAAGCCGTACAAATTTTTGGTGGATATGGTTATACAAAAGATTTCCCTGCCGAAAAATATTACAGAGATTCTAAACTTTGCACAATTGGTGAAGGAACTTCTGAAATTCAAAAATTAGTTATTTCTAGAGAAATTTTAAAATAATTTGTTTTTAAATAATACTTTTAATACTTTTGCAACCCTAAAAATAACTAAAACAACAAAATGCTAATTGTACCAGTAAAAGACGGAGAATCAATTGAAAAATCTCTTAAGAAATTCAAAAAGAAAGTTGAAAAAACAGGCTTAATTAAACAATTACG
>CAIMMJ010000290.1 GCA_903842515.1 uncultured Bacteroidota bacterium
CCAAATTGTTATTCCTGCTACTATAATAAGAATTATGTGTAAATAATTTTTTAGAAGTAAATTAACTCTTGTTTGAAATTCTTTTAATGAGTTTACGTCGTAAAGTAAAAATGCAATTCCAATAATAATATTTGTTGGTCTTATAAGTGAAATTAAACCCAGTGTTAAACCAATACCAATAGCGTTTATTATTTTATTGTTTTTATGCCAATTAACTGTTAGAAGCAGAAATAAAGAAAAAAGAAAAAAAGAATAAGCATGGCTCATGAGCACATCATGTGTAACATAGCAAAATAAATTGGTTCCAATTCCTAATATAATTAGTGTAATTCCAACTACAGTGCTGTTAAAAAAGTTAAGCAATAATTTTCTCAGAAAAAATAATCCCAAAAAAGCATAAAACAAAGTACCAATTACCAGCCAAGATTTATAATGTTGGGTAAAGCCATTTGCTTTGTAAACTTTTGAGTTTAGACTAGTTTTGTGCCCTATTGCAAAGAAAGGACTGTACAAAATAGCTACTCCCATCGTCATTTTAAAGTACTTTTTCCCATCTGGAGTTTTTAAATGCCAATAACTATTGTTAGGTATATTTTGCATGGTATCTAAAAACTTAAGGCTTAAATCGTGGTGAATAAAATAAGCTGGTAAATAGCTATAATATTGTATTACATCGCTAGAAATAATATCTTGTTCTTCTCTGTTGTTTTGTTTTTGTGTAAAAAGCCACGCCATTAAACAAACAAACAACGCAGTTATACTTAAATCAAATTTGTGTTTCATTATTTTTTTGTAGTTGTTTTAAATTTTGCCAGTTATCCAATATGAAATAAACCCAATCCATTCGTGAATTATATTGTCCCACATTTGGTATACGCCAGATTTTGGCACCAGTAATTCATCGGGATAAATTTTGGATTCGCCACTTCTTCCATCGGCAGCAAACGCAAAAGTTTTTATTCCTTGTTTTTCAAAACATTTTATTGAACGTCGCATGTGATAGCCACTAGTAACTAACAAATAAGTATCGTTTAATGAGTATCCATTTTTAATTAAAACATCTTTGGTAAATTTTGCATTTTCGTAAGTGTTTTTTGAATTTGATTCAATTAAAATATCATTGGCGTTTATGCCAATTGAAACCAAATACTCTTTCACAAAAACAGATTCTATTTCTTCCGGTCTTTTTATGCTTCCTGAACCACCGCTAATTAAAATTTTGTTTACATAACCTTGTTTGTACAACTGAAGAGTTTGAAAAATTCTATCGCAACTTTGATTAAAATGAATTCTTTTTAAATTAAAATCATAATAGCTAAAGCCACTCAAGACTATTGCAATTTTTGTGTTTTTTGGTATTTCTTTTTTCTCAATTGGTTTAATTTCCCACCAGTGGTAAACAATGTTTCCAAAAAACTGATTTCCAAAAAAGAAAATCATAAATACCAATAGAAAAAAATATTTTCTGTTATTTCTAAATTTTTTTATAAATGCTATTAGCAGAGCTAAAATTAAAATCCATGACAATGGAGTTGTAAAATATCCGAGTATTTTTGATGCATAAAAAAACATAGTACAATAATAATACAAAAATAAAAAACTCAACTATTTATTTAATTGTTTTTTATTTATGCTTTTATCAGCAAACTGTTACTAAACTTGTAATATAGATCCCTTGCTTATCTCTGATTTTTTTAAACTAAAATTAAACTCAATTTTTCTATAGCAGTTAAATATTAGTTTTTCTACTTCAAAATTTTCTGTTTTAAAATAATTCGATGGATTTAGTGGTGCATGTATTATACCTGTATTGTCGAATATTAAAGAAATAAATTTTTCTTTACCATCTAGTACATCAATAAATAAAGCTGATCCAGTAAATTTGGGGTCAAATTCAATTTCATAGTATAAGTCATTTAATTGAATATGATTAGGAATTAGAACAGTAACTTTTTCCTGATTAATTAGGTCGATTTTTAAATTATCAATTATTGTTTTCATTTTTGTTTATTTAAAATATTATATTTTATCGTACACTAATTATTTTTCTAATAGTTATAAAAGATGTGTTCTACCTTTCTAGTTTTATTAAAACAAATATTCTTGTATTTACATCAAAAAAACGTATAGTTTTAGTTTAATTATTTACAAAAATCTCACATTTAAAAATTTAAGTTTTTGCTAAAAAACGCAAAGTTAAATGGTGTCAACAGTTTATGTTTTACACTTTTTTTGATTTGTTTTACATAAATCTCACATTTAAAAATTTCTTCAAATAATATTGATATGAATAATTATATAAGTTATATTTGAATAAGAAGATTATTAGCATAGATGTAGAATTAAATTTTATAATATATCTTATCCACCGCTTATGAAATTATATATAAAATATATGGTTAGTCTCCGATGCAAGATGATTGTTAAGGAGGAATTGCGAAAACTAGGAATTAAATTTGTAGTTATAGATTTAGGCATGGTAGAAATTTTGGAGTATGTTTCGCCTGAACAGATGGAATTGCTAAGAGCTGGTTTATTAAGGGCAGGCTTAGAGTTATTGGATGACAAAAAAAGTATTTTAATTGAAAAAATTAAAAATATA
>CAIMMJ010000291.1 GCA_903842515.1 uncultured Bacteroidota bacterium
CAGCGGTTTTGCAAGATTTGGGCTTTTGGCTGAATTTAAAAATGGTCTTGTATTTGGAAAAATAGTAAAAAATTAAAATTGGGAAGGCTTTCCCCAAACCTCGCAAAGCCACAAAACGTTGAATTTTATAAGGAGAACTTCCAACTTCAGCGACTGTAATTTTTTTTGGTTTAATTGTTTCAGAAGTAGAACTTCCACTTTCATCATCGCTCGAGCAAGAAATTAAAATTAATGTAACTATTCAGCAGCTTTCAAAAAAAACATAGTTGTTAACAATTTTTGGTTTTGATTTAGAAAAAACATAGGTTTTATCAACAGTTGTTGATTACTAATTAACAACAAATTGTTGTTTTCTGAAAGTTTCTCGTAATAGTTATGGTTCTTTGCTACAAATAGTTAACCATTTGAACGCAGACAAAAAACGCATAGCGGAACTAGAAACCAAAGTTGTACAATTAGAGGCTATAATTGTACAGCTCTTCGAGAAAATCGAAACTTTGATGCATTCTAAAAACAGTCGCAATAGCTCAGTTCCCCCTTCAAAAGATGAGAATCGTCCCCTAAAGAATCAGAGTTTACGAACAGTTTCGGGTAAAAAAATAGGTGGACAAACTGGGCACGAAGGCACAACTTTGAAAATGGTTGAAAATCCAGATAAAATAATTATCCATAAGCCTGATTTTTGTACTAATTGCGGAAGCGACTTAAAAACCAGCACTTTTGAATACTTAAATCGAAGACAAATAATTGATATTCCGCCCATAAAACCCGAAATTACGGAACATCAAATTTTCAAAACTATATGCCGTTGTGGGTTTTGTAACGTATCGGAATTTCCCGTGGAAGTTGCAACAGCAATAAGTTATGGAACTAATATTCAAGCAACAATTGCCTATTTGCACACGCGTCAGTATCTTCCGTTTTCAAGAATGAGTGAGTTTTTCAACGATTTTTGTAACTTACCAATAAGCCAAGGAACAATATGTAATTTATTAGAAAAATTTGCTCAAAAAGCACAACCTGCTTATGATTTGATTGCTAATAAAATCATAAATCAAAATGTAATTGGTAGTGATGAAACTGGAATCAAAATAAATGGCGAAAAAGGCTGGTTTTGGACTTGGCAAAACAAGGCTATGACCTACATTGCATTTTCTAAAAATCGAGGCTTTGCAAGTATTGAATCCAATTTTTCAAATGGTTTTCAAAGAGCAGTTTTAGTTCACGATTGTTGGTCAAGTCATTTTAAAACCCTTTGTAAAACCCATCAATTATGTACGGCACACCTGCTTCGAGAACTACTGTTTTTTGAAGAACGATACCAATCAAAATGGGCTACGGATTTTAAAACACTTATTTATAAAGCACTCGAATTAAAGAAAAATCTGACCCCACTAGAATATGAAAAACCTACAACAAAAAGAACTGAAATTTTATTAGCACTTAATATTTTATTACAAACACCCGTTCCTAAAGATCAAAAAGACCTTTGTGCCTTCCATAAAAGAATGACAAAATATAGCGATTACATATTTACATTTCTATTCTATAATTACGTTCCGCCAGACAATAATGGTTCGGAACGTGCCATCAGAAATGTAAAAGTAAAACAAAAAGTATCGGGACAATTTAAAACTGAAAGAGGTGCAAATATTTATGCCATCATCCGATCTGTCACAGACACCTGCATCAAAAATGGGCAAAACATCTTGTTTGCTTTTAAAACTATCGCTAAATTGAAGGCTGAATAGTTACGTTTTTTTTATATTAAACCCTAAACTCGCAACAGGATATTTACAATTTTTGCAAAGAAATATAAACTTCAATTTTCAATTTTCGTTGGGTTTTCAACAAAGAAAGATGCTTTATAAATAAAGTTCCCCCAAACCCCCACGAGAGTATTTTGGTAATTCCAGTAAATCCTTGTTTTAAATTTGTAAAATTTTGTATTCTTGGTCTGAAAAAACTTGAAGCACTTTTTCTCTTGCGTGATTTACAAAAGTTGTAGCCACGGTGATGTATCGAAAACATACTGCTTTGATCCTCATTTTAAGATTGATATTTGGGGTTTTGTTTTTTACCAAAATTATTTTTATCCATTCAAAAAGTATGTTGCACATGGCCATTAAATACATAAAAACCGTATTGGTGTCAAAATCCATAAAAGGCAAACGTTTTAGATTAAAATCACTGATTAAGAACTTATTAGAATTTTCGGCATCGCCTCTTTGGTTGTAAAATTCAATCACTTCTTGTTCAGATATGAGTAAATTATTGGTCATTATCCCATAATAATTATAGGGAGTTCCAGAGATTAAATCGATTTGTTTGTTCTTTTTCAAAGTTCTTGTAACCACAACTCGGAACGAAAATTTGCCTTTAAAAGGGGTGTAAATCATTGTGGCAACTTCCTTTTTTTCGTTGTTGATGTATATTGTTTTCCAGTTTTTTATTTTTCCGCATCGGTTAATAAAATTTTGAGAACTGATGTTTCTTATGAAAAAATATTGAACGTTTTCGCTAAGAAATTCTATTACTTCTTTTTGGTAAGATGCCGAGTCACCTCTATAATTTTTTATAATTATGCCATTGTCATTCAGGTTTTTAAAACATCTATTTAAGGTTGCAAGCTGCTTATATTTTGCAGGAGTATTGCCATTATGGTTTTCGATATGCACAGGTAATCTTCCTATAAAAGAAAAATTTGGATGATAGCCATTAGTATTTTTGTAGCTTTTTTTAGCATCTTGTTTTTCGTTTTCAAGGACCACATTATCAAAATCTAGCGTATATTTTTCTGTCTTTTTGAGTTGACCCGTTTTTACGCAAAGTGCAATTAATAAATTGTTTTTATCATTGTCATAATTAAATTGATGAACAATTCCATCGACAGTTTTCTCTTGAATTGTGGTAGTTTTTAGTTCCTGACAAGCGTACTCAACGGTATCAGGAGAAGGGATTTTTGTGAAATATTGACGACTAAATTTACTTTTAAGATGTTCTAAATCAGATATATATTCACCATTACAAAGTGAATTTCCAAGTAAAGAAAGCACAATATCAGAATACGAATAGTGAGCTCTAAAATTGCGATATCCTAATTTTTCATCTATAAAAGCGTCAAATTTTGAGCGATTTATAGCATTATAAATAAAATTTAATCCGCCAAAAGGGGTGATATTCTTCAATGATTTACTAACTTTGTCCATAGTCAAAAATTATAGTTTTGCAACCACAATTTACACCTTTTGGGTGAGACTACAAAACCCCAAACACCTTTTGTTTGCAAAAGGTTATGGGGTTTTTATAAATACTGTTGCGAGTTTAAGGTAACTATTCAGCAGCTTTCAAAAAAAACATAGTTGTTAACAATTTTTGGTTTTGATTTAGAAAAAACATAGGTTTTATCAACAGTTGTTGATTACTAA
>CAIMMJ010000292.1 GCA_903842515.1 uncultured Bacteroidota bacterium
AGAAACAATAAACAGCCCAGGGTCTCTGTCTCCCGACAAGTAAGCGTGTATATCAGAAAATATTTGCTTTTCCTTCATCAACTTTTGCTCTAGTCGGCTGGAGGCTCCGTTGGAAAGGATGTCTGAAATCAAATCCATTGTTGGATAGTCTGGATGCAATCTGTCGCAAACATGATAGGCCATGTATATGGCATCCTGAGGCACATCTCTTTCTACTTTTAATTCTCTACGTTGAGTTTGCTTTGGTTCTTGAGGTAAATTTCTTTGTGGTTTAGGTGGCGATGGAATAGGTGCAAACCATTTTTCTACCAAGTGCTGTGTGGTTTCTAACTCTATGTTTCCGGTAACCGAGAGTATAGCATTAGATGGCAAGTAGTGTTTAAAAAAGAACTCTTTTACATCGTCAATGGTGGCATTTTCTATATGAGAAATTTCTTTTCCTATGGTATTCCACAAATAGGGATGAACTTTATATGCAAGAGGTTTCAACAACAACCATACATCGCCATAAGGTTGATTGAGGTAGCGTTGTTTGAATTCTTCTATTACCACACTGCGTTGCACCTCTAAACTTTTTTCAGAAAAAGCTAAGCTCAACATCCTGTCTGATTCTAGCCAAAAGCCAGTTTCTACATTGTTGGAGGGAATGGTTAAATAATAATTAGTGATATCGTTGTTGGTAAAAGCATTATTTTCACCTCCTGCTCTTTCGAGCGGTTCGTCGTAGTTTGGAATGTTTATGGAACCGCCAAACATTAAATGCTCAAACAAATGTGCAAATCCTGTTTTATTGGCATCTTCATCTCTAGCACCCACATCGTATAGAATGTTTATACAAACCAATTTTGAGGCATTGTCTTGGTGGTGAATTACGGTAAGTCCGTTGCTTGTTTTATATTTTGTAAAGTGTATCATTTAATTTTTAAGAGTTGTAAAGTTAGAGCAAAAAAGAAATTAAAGTGTAAATAATAATCAAAATAAATTCTTATTCAATTGGCATAGTTAAACATACTTTTGTTCCCTTTTGACCAAAATCTGATTTATCTATAATCTCAACGCCAATGCTATTTCCGTAGATGTTTTTAAGTAGTTGAAGCCTATCTTCAGAAATTTTACCTGCTAATGAAATATGTAAACTATTTTCTTTTTTGTTTTGTTTAGAGTAATTTATTCCAACTCCATTGTCGTCTATCATACAATTTAAAAGACCATCTTTTAAAGTAAATTCAATGGTTAAAATTCCACCGGTAGCAATTTCTCCAAACCCATGCAATATAGAGTTTTCTATGTAGGGCTGAATAATCATGGAGGGAATTTTTATAAAATCGCTTTCAATAGTATCGTCTATTTTTATTTGATAGGTAAACTTATTCTGAAATCGGAGGTTTTCTAACTCTAAATACAATTCTAAAGTGCTTAATTCTTCTTGCAGCGAGATAAATGCTTCTTCGGAGTTATTTAATATTTTTCTAATAAGCTTAGAAAACTTACCCAGGTATTTTACGGCTGATTTTTCTTGGTGGTTAATTACAAAATGCTGAATGGAATTGAGAGAGTTAAAAATAAAGTGAGGATTCATTTGTGCTCTCAATGCTTTTAACTCGTTGTTGGCTTTTTCTATTTGAGCATTTAAATTATTCCTCTCTATTAATTTTATTTTAGATATTCTTTGTCTTACAAACACATAAATAATTGCGGAAAATAATAGTGATACTCCCAAGATAAACCACCACTTTTTCCAAAATGGTTTTAAAATTTCAAATGAATACTCTACCGGATTTGGTGTCCAAATTTTTTCGTCGTTGCAACTTTTTACTAAGAGCTGGTATTTGCCTGGAGGCAAATTAGAATATTTTGCAGTATTTTCTGGAGACGGTGGCGACCATAATTTATCAAACCCATTTAATTTATAGGAGTAAAGAATTTTTTCGGGATTAGAAAACGACAATCCTATAAACGTGAATTTTATATTGTTTTGATTGTATTTTAGTTTTAAGTTTTCAATTAAAAGTGTGTCTCTATAAAATACACTTATGCCGGTGATATGAGTCTTAGGAAAAAAATTATTTGAGCGATACAAATCAGGATTAAATTTTATGAGGCCGTTTACAGTTCCAACAAAAAGGTTGTTGTTGTTGTCTAAAAAAAGTCCACCGGTATTGCACTCTCCTCCCATAAAGCCATCTGCTTTGCCAAACTTTTTTATTGATTTTGTTTTTGTTTGGTGGTAAAGTTTTAAATCAAAATAACTTAATCCTTGGTTTGTACCAATCCACAAACCTCCCTTTTTATCTGCCAAAAGAGAGTAAACTAAGTTTGAACTTAATCCATCTCTTACAGTTATTTTATCATTAATTTTATTGTTATTAAAAACATAAATTCCATCAAAACTTCCCAAAAAAATATTCCCAAACTTGTCTTCTGCCAAAGACAAAAAAGACTCTGAATTTAAGTTTAAATCTTTTGCAATGTCCACATATTTGTCACCAGAAAACTTGTACAGGCTTCCTTGGTAGGCACCCATCCAAATGTTTCCCTTTTTATCTTTATAGATGCAGGAAACATCGCAATCTCCGTTGTCTTGTTTTAAAACATACTTTTTTATTTCTCCAGATTTTTTGTAACGCCAAGCTACGCCTCTTCCGCCAAACCAAAATGTATTGTCGTCCTCAATGAATAATGAGAAAATTATTTGACCGTATAATTCTGGTATAGAAGGGCTGCTTAATTTGCCGTTTTTAAAAATACTTATTCCTTTGTTTGTTCCCAACCAAACAGCATTGTCTTGGTCAGTAGCAGCACACCAAACAAAATCGTCAACAAGTCCGTTTGAGGTGTTGTATTGCTTAAATTTATCATCGTTGTATTTTACAAAAAAACCTCCTCCACCCGTTGTGGCAATTAAATTTCCTTGATTGTCTTTAATAACATTAAATACGTAGTTGTTAAAAATTCCATCTTTGGCATCAAAAGCCAAAAATCCATTAGATTTATACTTAAATAATCCTTCGTAGGTGCCTAACCAAATAATGTTTTCATCGTCAATAATAATGCATGAAATTAAACTGCTGTTGAAGCTATTGCCGGTTATGTATTGTTGAATAGAGTTTTTTAGAACCTTAAATAATCCATTGTCTGTGGCTACCCATAAAGTAGAATCTTTGGAAATAGTAAACGAGTTTACTTTTTCATTTACTTCAATTCTTTTAGTATATAAGAGTTTATCTATTTCATTACTTAATTGCGATTGATATAAAAAATCATTTACTACAAACAATAATTTTCTATCGGCTGCATTAAAAAACAATTTTGAAATACTGTTTTCTTGGTTATTGTAAAAACACCGTACTACTTTTTTTTGTGCAATAGAAAACAAACACAATCCTCTTTCTGTGCCTGCCATCCAATAGTCATTGTCAATTTTTGTAAAACATAAAATGGTATCACTGCTTAAACCGTTTTTCTTGTTTATAATAAATG
>CAIMMJ010000293.1 GCA_903842515.1 uncultured Bacteroidota bacterium
AGCCGCTTTTATTCTTTTTAGACCTTACAAACATTGCTGTAAATGTAAAAAATCAGTCTAAAAATTGAGTGGGACACCCAAAATGCAACAGAAAACCTATTATTTACAAGGGTTTCAGAGCACGGTTTTCAGTAGCCGCACAAAACAGGAGAAATAAATCTACCAACCAAATGGTAAAATTGTGTTGTGTTTTTTTTAATTGCTGTAGCATAAAAAATGTTTTACAAAGCAATGGAGATAATCCCTGTTCAGAGTTATGATAATATAAAGAAATTGTTAAATGATTTTGGCTATGAACATCATTAAAAATTCTGTTTAGGAATTTATTCCTGATGATTGCAAAAGAACAATCAATTCATAGTTGAAAAACTGAATGTTTGCTCTAAATAAATTTTAAGAGAAATACCAAAAATAACACTCGAAAAAATTAAATGTACCGGTTGAAAAAATGCAGGAATAGCAGCATAATTTAAAATTAAACCCACTAAAAATTCTATCCCAATTGCAATCAATAAGAAATATGGAAGATTAAAATACTTTGTATTTTTTTGTTTAATTTTTTTTGATTCAAAATAAATATAAAAACACAATCCTATTAAAATTGCAGCTAAAGTTTTATGGACATCAAAAATCCAATTTAAATTTAGAATCCATTTGTTTCTTAATGAATTCCCATACTGCAAAGCTATTTCATCAATTTGTTGCCTTACTTGTGTTCCCAAAAGTATTTGTAAAATACATAAAAGGAGCACAATAAAAGTAGCTTTTTTTAGAGCATTGCTTTTTAATTTTTCTTTTTGGGCAGTGGAATTAACCGTGTGATACTGGTATATTAAAGCTGCTAAAATAATGAGTGCAAAAACCATGTGAATGGTAATTTTTATTGGTGCCAAATTACTAGAAACTACTTTAGCGCCAAGCCACGCTTGAAAGAGTGTAGCCAAAAAAACTACACCAGAAAAGATGTACATTTTAGAGAATTCTTTTCTCACTAAAAAGGAGAAAATTAAAACGCCCAACACTAAAAAACCCATTACAACACCAAGTAACCTATTGATGTATTCTACCCAAGTATGTAAGGCATTAAAATCTGCAATTTCTTTTCCTTGCACCTTAAATACTTCTTTGTAATTTTCTGGAAGCTGAGATAGATCTGTTGGTGGTATATACTGCCCAAAACATTTTGGCCAATCGGGGCAACCCATTCCACTGCCTGTTGCTCTTACAATTGAGCCTGCAAGAATTACCAGGTAAGTTACAATTATTGATAAAAAAATTAAACGAGAAAAAATCTTAATCCTTTTATTCATTTATCTTACTTAACTCTTTTCATGTTGAGTTCTTTTGCAGGTGCTATCACCATAGGAAACTTTTCCACCAGCACGCTACTTGTATCCAAACCAAAAGCTTTTTCTTCGGACAAGCTCAAATATTTTAATAGGAAATAAATTTTCATTACCACTTTTTCATAAAAAGGCAATTCGTTTTCGTTGGATAAAAATTTCTCAATTACCACAAATCTAAAATCTCCAATAACATTGTTTTTATTTAGCGATTCGTATCTGCTTCTAATATCTACTTCCTTATTTTGAACCATATCTTGAACTACTTTTCTAAACATCAAATTAATTCTTGGTGCAATTCTAAAACCCAATTTAAAATCTATTCTTATAACATCGTCTTGTACCATGTGGTTTACTTTGTACTCACATAAATACGGTTCATCTACCACATCAACATGCAAAAACCAATAAATGTCGGCCCTTTTAGGCTGTCTTTGCAAAATAGAATAAATAATCTTCGATTCAATTTCATCTTTTCTGTCGGCACTGGTTAAATAAACCAAATGAGTAGCATATTTAGGGATGGAAGAATCATTGCTTAAATCTTTTAATAAAGTTAAATAATCAGCTATTGGTACAAACTCTACGTACCTGTTTTTTATTTTTCTAGCTTCGTACCACACCCACATTGTAGTAAACAATATAGAACCAATAATCATAGTAACATAACCACCATTAGTAAACTTTCCCATGTTAGCTGCAAAAAATGCAGTTTCGATGATAGCATAAACTGCCACAAATGATGAAATAAAGATTTGGTTGTATCGTTTTAAAATCATGTAATAGTTGAGTAAAGAAGTGGTCATCATCATCGTTACCACAATGGCTAAACCGTAGGCGGCGCTCATGTAGGCAGATTCTTTAAATATTAGAACTATGATAATACATCCAAACATCAGCAACCAATTTATGGAGGGAATGTATAATTGTCCTTTAGTTTCGGTGGGATAAACAATTTTTACTTTAGGCCAAAAGTTAAGCCTTATTGCCTCATTTATTAATGTAAACGAGCCACTTATCATAGCTTGTGAAGCAATGATAGCAGCACTAGTGGCAATAACAACTCCATAAATTACAAACCACTCCGGCATAACACTAAAAAAGGGATTTCCACCTTTAAATTCGCTAAGCAATTGACCTTCGTGTGAAATTAACCATGCACCTTGTCCAAAATAATTTAATAACAAGGCAGATTTTACAAAAATCCAAGTTATCCTTATGTTCTTTTTGCCGCAATGTCCCATATCTGAATACAATGCTTCTGCACCTGTGGTGCATAAGAACACTGCACCCAATAGAAGTAGAGCATTTGGATTACTTCTTATTACCAAATAAGCATAATACGGATTTACTGCCTTTAAAATAGTTATACTATCTGTTAAATGCATAAACCCTAATACTCCAAGCATTCCAAACCACGCAAGCATTATTGGCCCAAAAAGTTTTCCTACTATCTTAGTTCCAAATTGCTGTATAAAAAATAACATAGCAATGATAGTGATAGTTATAGGAATCGTAGGAATATCAGAATTAAAAATCCTCAATCCCTCCACAGCTGAAGAAACAGAAATTGGCGGAGTAATCATGCCATCGGCAAGTAAAGTACTGCCTCCAATTATTGCTGGAATTGCCAACCACTTCTTTTTGGTTCTTCTTACCAATGCATACAAAGAAAAAATTCCTCCCTCTCCTTTATTATCGGCTCTTAATGTAATTATTACATACTTAAAAGTGGTTTGCATTGTAAGCGTCCAAAAAATACAGGAAACTGCTCCTAAAACAAAATTTTTATCTATTGGCTTTTCTCCTACAATTTCTTTTAAAACATAGAGTGGCGAAGTTCCAATATCGCCGTAAATTATACCTAACGTAACAAGTAAACTTGCTGCAGTAATTTTAGAAAAATGATTGTGATGTGAAGACATTAAAATAAAATAGGTCGCAAAATTACAATTAAAACAAATGTATAAACAAAAAAAAAGTCAGACTTTTTAGTCTGACTTTGGAATTCTTTGAGTAGAAAAATTATTCTACTTTGTTTGCTTTACGTCTATCGTTTAGTTTTTTTGCTCCGTAACCTACGCAACCAGCAATAACCAAACTTAAACCTCCGTCAATTGGAACGGGTACAGGTGGTGGTGGTGGTGGTGGTGGAACAGATTGTGCAAAACCTGTATAAGCCGCACAAACCAAAACTAATAGAACAGCAAGTGTAATTAGATTTTTCATGTTGTTTTGTTGTTTAAATTTCATTTCTACTTTGCAAACATAAAATTAATAAATTAGATTAACAAATCTTTTTTTAATTAATTTCTGATTGTGTAAAATAGTTGATAAAATATTTTAGAGATTTTTATTTAAGTGATTTATTCGATTTTGATTTTAAAGGAGTCGAAAAAATCCGACTCCTTTAAAAACACTAATTATTGGTTTAGTACTACTTTTTGGTTAACAACTTTACCATTGCTAGTAAGTTTAACTATATAAGAACCATAAACAGCGTTTGGAATTTCAAATGCTACTCTACCGGATTTTCCGGCAAAATTGGAAGCATAAATAGTTTTTCCAACTAAGTCTATTACTTCTATTGTTCCATTGCTTTGGCTTGGTATATTAACAAATACAGTGCTATTAGCTGCATATACACCCAATTCGTTTACTGATTTGGCAATACTAGGTTTTTCAAAATGCAAGAAGAATCTGCTTCCACTGTTTCCAGCGCTTACTGCAGCAGTGTATGAACCTCTTGCTTTTAGGTCAACAAATGTTCCTAAGGTAGCATCTTCTAAGTAGATGTTTTCATATCTTTCTTGTAAATCTGCCAAGTTAAGTTTAATGTTTACTTCTCCTGCATTTGGTGCAACTAGTTGAACAGGAATAACTTGTTCTGTGTTAAACTTATCCAGTGCATTTATGGCAAGTGGTGTGTTGTCTGCACTTAAGGTAAATGCTAAAATGTTTGGATTCATTGCGTTTAGCAATTTTTTAGCATCCACTTGTTCATCGTAGTTTTCTGTTGCATCTGCATTTGTCATCACTACTGCTTCGTCTGTATAGCCATTGCTGCTCACTTCCAACCTAATTAAACCTTCTGGTGTTGCAAAGAAATTTGCTGCCTGAGTAGTTGTTCTCATAGAGTTGGTGAAGTTTACGGAACCAGATGGTGCTACATCTGGCTTAGCAAAAACAAAGAATGATTGTGAATGTGCAATTACATCGCTGGCTAAAGCACCAGCTGGGTTATTTACCCATATACTTCCATTGTATGAAGCATAGCTGTTGCTAGCAGGATTCCAAATGTACAATACTGGAAGAATAGTAGAGGTGTTAGCTGTAGCAAAAGAATTAAAATTAATTGGAGAAGGATAAGGATTACCTACTAAATTTAATCCATTATCAGTATATGTTACTGTTCTACTAATTGCTCCATTGTTTGGTGCACCTTTGATGTCAATAATTTTTGTCCCTTGTATTTTTGCGGAGAAACCTTGGCCTGCAAGCAATGTTGTTCCTCCTGCACCTGTCCAGCCAGGAATTGTAGAATTTACTTGCGTTTCGTCCCAAGTCCAAGTGCTAGGGAATACAGAGGGTTGTGTTACATTTGGATTAGAGTTGTAAACATAGCCTGCTGGGTTTCCTACTACAGGGAAGTTATCGTTGTAGTTACTAGAAACCGTTCCCACCATTGCAACTGGGCTAGACAAATAATGATCGACATTTGAGGTAGGAGTAGCCTGAACAACCCTTCTTTGAACTGTAACATCACCAATAATTGTTCCTGCTCCACTGCCATCTATCATTCCTGTTGCTGTTGCTGTTGAGGTTAACGTAAGTTTGTTGTTTGGATTAAATGAACCCGCTGTTACCAATACAATTCCAGAAACATTTATGTTTCCACCAACTGTTGGTGCAAAGGTTCCGGCAACATTGGTCATTGTTCCTGAAATATTTAGATTGCCGTTTAAAGTAAAACCAAATCCATTACCAGTAGATGTGTTTACGATTAAGTTTTTAGTATTTAGTGTTCCTCCGCTGTTTATAACAATTGAAGCGAGAGCAGCAGCATTACCGGTTCTTGCGTAAGTTGTTCCACCCACGTTTACAGTTCCATTAATTGTAAAGGTTCCGTTTCTTGTTCCGCCTGTTAAACCATCTGTACCAGAAATTGATAAACCGCCAGTAGCATCGGTTAATGTTAATGTTCTACCTGCATTTATAGTTACGTTAAATGTAGTATTGTCTGCATTGTTATAAATTGCTCCATCTCCAACAAATCTTACGTTTACGTTGCTGTTGATAATTAAGTTTGAAGTAGCATTGGTGTTAAAGCTCTTTCTAATTCTTTGGATGTTTGTAACACCTGTTCCTGAAATTGTGGAAGAAATTCCTTCAATGTTAAAGCAAATTGGGTTAAAAGTTGTTCCTGTTCCAATTGTTCCATTGTTGGTAATGTTTCCATATACAGCAAGAAATTTGTTATCAGCAGCAGTAGTTCCTGTTGCGGTAAATGTACCTCCGGAATTAACGATTAATTCTCTTACTACTACAGCAGCGCCAGAACCATTTAATTGAACTGTATGACCATTTTGTATAACCATACCTCTATCTACCAACATTCCACCCAATGAAGTTAATGTGGCAGGTGTTCCTGTTGGTGAGGTAGACCAAATAGCATCGGTATGTAAACCACTTCCTCTTGAGTAGTAGTTTATTAATGCAGGTGTAGCAGTTGTTTGAACACCTAAGCTGTAAGCTGTATTAAATCTTACAAAAACTTTAAAGTAGTATTGAGTACCTACAACCAATCCAGAGATAGATTGTGGAGATGTTAAACCTTTGTAAACTATTTTTCCACCACCTGTGAAAGCGGGAGCTGCTGCATAATTTGTATTAAAAGTAGGATAAATTCCAGTTGGAATTCCTGTTATTGGAGCTGTATGAGCAACAACAATTACTTCTGTAACACAAGATGGAGGATTTACCCAGCTTACCGCAACTGTTGGAGCTCCACTTGTTGCAACTAAACTTGTTACTTCTGCTAAATTTCCTGCTGAAATTGTATAGGTACTTCCTGCTGCAGGGGTTCCAGTTTTTACAGTTGTTAAATCAGTATATGTAACAGCTGAAAGTGGAGTTGAAGTAATATTAATTGTATTTGAAATAGGAGCACAACCACTTATAGATGCAGTAACAAACAAATAACGAGTTCCAATAGCTAAACCTTGGCCTAACCCTGTAAAGGCAAGGATTTGACCTGGACCTGTGCTTGAAGAAATTGTTGCCAATGTAGCATCACCACCATCTAAGGTAGCATCATTAGAAAGTACTAATTTAAAGTTGATTACATCAGAAGAACCGTAAGCTCCTGCAGTTTGAACAGTTACACCCGATAAAATTGCAGCACCTACAGCAACATCACACTGAATTCTGTACAATGCTTTGTCTATTGAGCCTTGTGGGGCTGTTGAAGGCGTTGGACTTGTAAATGTATGATCTACTTCAGGTGTTAAAACCAATACAGGAGCCAAAGAAATTCCTTTTAAGAAAACTTCAGATCCAACTGCACTTACAATAGTAGAAAGCGCCATGCTTGGAGGTGCAACAGCAACACTAATATTTGCGTTCCAAGCAGCAACATCTCTAAAACGAATAACAGTATTATTATTTGCAGCACCAACAACCGCTGTAATTACAACGTATGTAACTGAATCTTCAACAGAAATATCTCTGTAAACAAGGCCAGCGGCATCATACACTCCTCTTGCTGTCCAAGTAGTACCTCCATCTGTAGATGAAAATTTTTGAATTCCTTGGTTTGTTAATGATGCCACATACATTACGTCATTTCCTGGTGCAGTGCCATCTCTATCCATAAATTTAAAAGCTGAAGGATCATTTCCTGCAACTGTGCTTCTTAGGGTATTTGTTTGACCAGTTGTTGTAGGCAAGCCAGTTCCAACTGATAATATTCCTTGTGTTCCAGCGCCTGCTGCAACAAAAAGTTGTGAATTTGCAATGTTTACTACACGTGTATTTCCATTGTTTCCGTTAGAAACCTGAACTGACGCTCCAGATGAACCTAAAGCAGAATGTCTAACTCCTCCTCCAGTAATACCAGTACCACCGGCACCAGCAGACCAAAAATTATTTCCATCAAGGGTTACTGCACTTCTTATGTTGTTTGCAGTGTAACCGTCATTAATTTGAGTAGAGGTATTAAATGCTCCTGTATAATCTACTCTGGCAATTAATCTAGGATTTGCAATTGAAGTAGTGCCTGTAATTGCTGTTGTGCTTATTGGATTGCCAACATAACCAGTAAAAGTTAAGTATTTTCCATCAGGAGATAAATTCATGTATCCTTCGGAAGTTGATGTACCTGATTGTGTGATAGGTTGATTTGAACCTTGCAAGCTAACAGGAGCTAATACTGTTTGCACCAGAGTTCCTGTTCTTGTATATTCTCTTAAAAATATTGCTTGAGAAGCGCTGGTTAAAGCACCTAAACCTGTTTCGCCAACTGCTGTTACTACATAGTTACCTTGCGTAAATGGAACTGCAGATGCATAAACTTGCCCAGTTACAGCAGTGTTTAAAGTTGTTGCTAAGTTTGAAGCAATCGTAACATTTCCGCTAAAAGTACCAACTGTTGCTCCAGTCATTCTTACAAAAATAGGAGTTGAAGCAACTGTTCCTGAAGAAGGCGTTAAATTGATTGTAGCACTAGGAGTTGTAAAAGCAGCATCCAAAGCTAATGTGTAACCAGCTGGAGCAGAAACTATTAAATCGGCATTTAAGTTGGAACCGCTTACGTTAAACGTTTTTCCTTGAGAAGCATTTAAATGATTGGCATAAAATTTTACCAATGTAGCAGCAGATGTGGTTACTACAGGACCAATAACAGTACCTGAAACAGCAAGATTTGTAGTACTTGCACCACCGCCAGCAGCAGTAACATTACCAGAAACTGGCCCTGCAGGAGCAGATGGCGCAATTCTTGCAGATACGGTAGTTGCTGATAAAGCACCACCTGCATAAGGTATTGTATAGGAAGTAACCCAAGCCAAGCCATCAAAAACTTGAAAATTACTTGGAGCTGTTATTGTAAGATTACCAGAAGCAGGTGTTAAGCCTGATGCCGAAACATCTGAAGATTGGCTTGTAGATGCTGCAGGAGCTGTAGCAGAAAAACCAGTAAGCGAAGTTGGAGCCCATGTAATTGTTGGACCGCCAGCCAATACGCCTTGAAGTCTAACATCATCTATCCTTGTAGAGTTTGTTCCTGATTTTGTCCATCTAAGCCTTGTACCTGCAATTTGAGCACCTGCAGGTAAAGAAATAACAGGACTTTTATACCAACCTATAGCTGCAGTTGCAATTTCAGTAAATGTGAAAGGAACATTTACATAAGATGTTCCATTCCAATAATCTAATGCCAATGTAGGCAATGCAGAAGCTGATTCTTTTCTATAACCAAACACCAATGTTAAAGTGTTATGTGCAGAGCAGTCAATTCCTTCTATTGCAAATCCAAGTGTTCCTGTTGCTGCAAAGAAAACATTTGCAGAGCCTGAGGCATTTGGATTTGTATAGCCAGATGAGGCATTTGTTGCTCTAAGATCCGTATTTGTTAATCCACCATTTGTCATGGTATAGGAATCATTGTCAAATCCATTTGCAGATTCATGAGCTGATAGCGCTGTTGTTCCACCAACAGTACCCATTGTTTCCGTAAAAATGGTTACCTGTGCATTCGTTTGGCCATTAAAGAACAATGCAAAGATTGTTGCTAAAACACCAAAAATCGTTCGAAATTTCTTGATTCCGATCGAATTGTTGTTGATTGTTTTTTTCATATTTGTTTGTTTGTGTAAGTATATAATTTTGGGTAGGCAAAGAAAGGAATTCAGCGTAAACTGATGGTAAGTTCAATGTTAAGTTATTGTTACCAAATAAATAGTTTTCAACAAATATCAAGGGTTAAAACCGAGTATTAGTACATCGTCTGTTTGTTCGTTTATGCCTTTCCACTCTGTAAAAATTTTGTGCAATTCGGTTTCTTGTTGGTAGCTAGAAATTGTAGATAAAACTTCTAAGAGATTTTTGAATGGTGTTTTTTTAAATTTTTTTCCTTTGCTGCCCCCAAACTGGTCATAAAAGCCATCGGTTGTAAGAAACAATTCTTGTTTAATTTCTAATTCAAAAGGATGGTTTTGGTATTTTCTATTTTTCTCCAATTGCAAACCTCCAATAGGATAGCGGTCGCCAGAGATTTCTATTACATCGGAATTTTTTGCTAAAAAAAGTTTTCCAAAAGCTCCAGAAAAAATTCCTTTTCTACTTTCTAAATTAAACTCCACCAAACTTACGTCCATTCCGTCTTTTGGCTCATCGGAGCCGTTGGTTTGTTTTAGTGCATTAATAATTGCTAAATCTAATTCCTCCAAAATATTACCTGGATTTCTTTCGCCTTCTTCGTTTACAATTTTTTGCAACATGGCATTACCTAAAATGGTCATTAATGAGGCAGGAACGCCATGTCCAGTGCAATCTGCCACCACCAAAATTAAAGAGTTTCCTTTAAGACTGTACCAAAAAAAATCGCCACTTACCAAATCTTTGGGTTGATAAAAAATAAAGCTGTGAGGAAATTTTTTTAAAAAATCTTGTTTGCTGGGTAAAATTGCTACTTGTAACTTTTTAGCGTAAGATATGCTTTGAATAATTTCTTGGTAATGTTTATTTTGTGCTCTAAATAGTTCATTTTCATTTTGAAAAAATTTTGAATTGCTATCCCACTTCAATATTTTATTTATTCTTAAAAACAATTCTTTTAAATTGAATGGTTTTTTTATATAATCGTCTGCTCCGGCTTGAAGTGCAAAAACAACATCATCCTCCAAGTCTCTGCAAGTCATCATTACAAAAGGAATGGAAGCAGTTTTTTGTGTATTTCTAATCTTTTTTAATAAATCGATACCCGAAATTTCAGGCATCATCCAATCTGATAAAATTAAATCGGTTTTATTATTTAAAATAAAATCTATTGCCATTTCTGGCTCATCAAAAGTAATAACGGAATAGCCTTGGCGAGAAAGATTAAAATCAACTAATTCTAATACATCTAAATCGTCATCAATAACTACAATAGCTGGATTCAAAATATTCTTAAATTATAAAAAAGTGATTTAATAAATTTAAAAATCGTGTTCTTGATTTTCAAAAAGTTAAAATTATTGGTGTTCTTGAAGAAAATTCTTTGCTTTTGGTGAGAAAAAAAGTAATTCATTTTTTAACTCTTTTTAGGTTTGAAATAAAACTACTTGTTACGCCAGAATAAAAACAACCGAATAAACTACAACAGTAATCAAAAGAAGTATAAACTGCGTTTTTGGACTAAAGTTTTGAATTGTTTTCATAAGATTTTAATTTATGAAACAAATGTAGAAAGGCTATGTTAAGGAATTTTGAACTTTATATTATTATTTGAATACCTAGCCTAAATTGATGTTTGTGATTGAGGTTATCTATTAATGTCTCTTCTTTTTGATTGTAGAAATACTGAGCTTTTATTAAAGAGTTAAATCCTTTTAATTGATAAGAATAGGCAAAGCCCCATCTGGCAAAGTAACCGGGAACCAAATCGTTCATGTTTACTTCTTCGTAGCGAACGCTAACGGTGCTTCTGGCTTTTAGGTTGTAATAGTTTAGCTGTCCAAAAAACCCTCCGCTTAAAATTTTCCCCTCGGCTTTAGATTTAGAAATTTTGTTGTACAAAAAACTTGTTGAGTCTGAAGGCTGCATTCTCATTTGGTGAATTTCGAATTGTGCCGAAATTCCTTTGTACTGAAAAGCTGCATCTGCACCGTAGGTATATTTTTCGCCAGAAATTACTTTGGTTAAAAATTCTCCTTGCGTGAGTGCCGCAAAGTTTTCGCCTGTTGGCAATACTTTGTTGGTATATCTGCCATTTACACCTATAGAAAACATGGGTATCACGCTTATTCTTTCGTCAATTTCTTTGTACCTATATCTTGATGGGTAAGAATATTCTGCCCTTGAAATGTATTCGAATTTACCTGATGGGTCGTTTAGGCCAAGCAATGACGATTCTCCCAAACCATTGTAAACACCACCAAATAAATTAACAGTATTTCGTAACAAACTTTTGTGAAAAGATACACCTACATCTCTACGGCTAAAAAAGGCACCACCTACAATTTCTGGTCTTTGCCAAAAGGGAGATTCAAAAAACGAAACAAAGTTATTTCTGGAATAAGGGACTTTTCCGTATCCTAAAATAAGGTCAACAAATCCAAGTCCTTTATAAGTTAAATTTGCATCTACCAAGGCGGGATTTTGAGGATCATTTGCTTTAGAAATTAACTGAGCGCCATCCAATCCAAAGTCAAATTCTGTATTTTTTCCAAATGTGCCTTTCAATAATAGTTGAGCATTTCTCAAAAACAATTTATTTTGTTTTCTATCTAAATAAGCGCTGTCCCAGCCAGCACGATAATTTGCAAACGATGAAAAGCGATACGTAATTTGCACCCTGCTGTTTCCCGATCCAATTTGAGTTTGAGAAAACACTTGTAGCGTTGAGAATAGTATAATAATCAGGATTAATTTTTTCATTCTATTTTACCAAAATTATATAACATTTCTAAATCATCGGAAATTACTATTAGGTTGTTGTTTTCGTCAAAACAAAAACCTTCGGGGTTCAGCAAGTTCAAATCCCACGTTTTTTCTATTTCATAATTTTCGGAAAGTTTCATTAAAAGATGGTCTTCATCACTTAGTAAAAATAAACTTCCATTATAGAAACTTGCAGCAGATATATCTCTAACACTGGTAAAAGGAATCTCTCCTTGCAACACAAAATCCTTTGAATATTCTTGAATGGTAATTGGATTTTTTTCTGTGATTAAAATAAACTTCTCTTTTTTTGTGTTGTAAGCAATAGACTCAAATCCGCTATTTGAGGCTCGTTGCAAATGCAATTGATAACTTTTTGTATACTCTAAAGTAGTGGCATCGTAAATCATAATTTTTCTTGTGGTTTCATCAGAAACATAGATTAGATTTTCCAGTTCAATTACTCCTTCAAAATCAATTCCTGTTTGTTTTGCTTTTAGAATTATTTTACCCAAGTTATCAAGTTTCAATAACGTTCCACCATCACTTACTACTAAATAGTTTTTGTCTTTGGTATATGCAATGTCACTGGGTTCATTTACTTTTAATCGCATTTTACTTTGTGGCTTTATTTTAATTGCACCATTCATTAACAATGAAAATGCAATAAGCCAATTAAAAAATAAACTCATGGTATAGTTTTAGTTATTTGAAGCACCGGGAGAAGGGGTTGGTAAAACTGTCCAAGCACCGGAGCCATTGGGGATTCTACCTTCAGAAACATCTTGAGTTTGGGGACCGAATCTATAAAAATCCATAAGGGTGGTATCGGGTTTTACTAGACCAATAAACTCACCAACAGTAGAACTAAGTCCCAAATTAACGTAAAGTGGGCCTAAATATGCGGCATTAATACACCAAATTAGTTTAAAAGATTTTGAAGGAATGACAGTAGCTGAACTACCAGTTGGAATTTTGCGTTTGGTAAGATTTAAAGTATCGTCAGTAACAAAATATCCACCTACATCTATAGCAAAATCTGTAGGGTTATAAATTTCTATCCAATCGGGAAAGTCTGCTGTATCTGGGCTTTGAATAGTAGCACCGTTAGATGCCATAAATTCGTTTATTTTAAGAATTGTATCGCCAATCACAGGTACATTTGGATTATTTGGATTATTTGGGTTAGCTTGAGTTGATGGAATTATTCTATCTTTTGTGCAAGCCAAGACAAACAATAATGAAAGTGCAAGAAAAACGCTATTAATTTTATTACTGTTATTCATTATTAATTTGTGAGAAAATCTTTTCTCTAAAAGAAAATTTATTATTTAAGTATTTTTTTTGTGAATGTTTGGTTTTTAGAATTTACTGTGATGAAATAAATTCCCTTGGCAAGGTTATCCGGCAAAAGCAATGTTGAATTATTTTGAACTCCGAACTTCTGAAAAACAGTTGCACCTATATTGTTGGTTAGCGTAACATTTAAACTTTGATTGCTTTCAAAACCATCTATTTTAATAAAACTTTCAAAAGGATTTGGATATAAATTTTTTCCGCTTAAAAAACCGGCAATTGTGTGGGTGGTAGTATCGTTACCTTTTACAATAACATCGTCTATACGATACGAACCTTGAGGATTGTTAATGATATTTGCACCCCATCTTATTTTTAGACTTGCCTGATCTGATGCATCGGAAGGAAGTTGAATAACAAGTGAATTATTTATTAGTGCCCAAGCGCTGTTGCTAGGATTTTGAATAAATGTAAGAGGAGTCCAAGTAATTCCATTGTCTACGGAGTAGTCTAAAATATTTGCAGTACTACCTGATAAAGGAAAATTTGTAGTATGCCTAACCCCATAACTTAGGGTAATATTATTTATATTAATGGTAGAAAAGGATGGTGTTTCTACATAATATACACCTGTTGCAGCGAGATTCTTTATTAACAAATTTTTTAAACCCGATGATCCAGCATACCCGGAAGAAGAATTTGTGGAATCAACGCTAAAGCCTGCGGCTGTGGCAGTCCAATTTGGTGGCAAAGTATTAACTGCTACACTGTCAAAATTTTCAAAAAAAAGTGTATCTTGAGAGAAAGCAGCGCTTAAAAAAAATAGAATACAAATTTTAGCAAGTATAAATTTTTTCATGGAGTTTTAATTAAATTTCTGCCAAAATTATGCTTTAGAAATTTTAAATTTGGAGTTTGAAAATTGTTAACAATTTGGTAACATTGCTTAATTTGATTTACCTGGCTATTTTATTGTTTTATTTTAAAGTTTGTTTTCCGAAGAACGGATGTTTAAATTATTTCTTTACTGCAATTGAAATTCCATCTCTTACGGGAAGAATAAAATTAAAAACTCTTTCATCCTCAAATACCATCCTATTAAACTGGTGCAATGCCAAAGTTTGTTTGTCCATGTTTTCCTCGGCTTCCAGTACTTTGCCTTTCCACAACACATTATCGGCAATGATTATCCCACCTTTAGTTAACATAGGAAAAACTAAGTTGTAGTAAGTAGAATAATTTCTTTTATCGGCATCAATAAAAACCAAATCAAATTTTGTAGTTAATGTTGGGATAATTTCTAGAGCATTTCCTACCATTAAATTTAATTGTTCTTTTTGAGGATGGGCAGCAAAAGATTCTAAAATTCTGTTTTCTAGTTCCTTGTTCTGCTCTATGGTAATAAGTTTACCCTTGGGCGACAAGCCATTTGCCAAACAAATTGCAGAATAACCGGTATAGGTTCCTATTTCTAATATATTTGCGGGCTGTTTAATAAGTGAAATAAATTGCAGTAAATTTCCCTGCAAAGGCCCGGAAAGCATGTGTGGCGAATGAACATTTAAATTTGTTTGTTCGTTAATACTTTTCAAAAGGTCTGTTTCGGGACTAGAAAATAAATTGCAGTAATTTTCAATTTGAGCAGGTATAAAATTCATAAACTATTTTTTGTGTAAAAATGGCAAAAAGAAAATTAGAAAGATTTGCAGCAATAGAAACGTTTTCAAATGTTTTTCAACATGTGCAAACCTCGCAGCAAATTAGCGACTTAGAGCAAAAAGGACAATGGAAAGAATTTGTCTTTACTAATGAAAATCCATTGGTATTGGAGCTGGGTTGTGGCAAGGGCGAATACACAGTGGGTATGTCTAGAGCAGAGAAAAACAAAAACTTTTTGGGCCTAGACCTAAAAGGAAATAGAATTTGGCGTGGTGCAAAAACTGCATTGGACGAGGGCATAAACAACGCTGCTTTTTTGAGGTGCAGAATTGAAAACATCGAAAAAGCGTTCGAGAAAAATGAGGTAGATGAAATATGGATCACCTTTCCTGACCCCCAACCACAAAAAACGAGGGAGAGAAAAAGACTTACGGCACCGGGTTTTTTGAACAGGTATAAAAACATACTTAAACCAAATGGAAAAATACATTTAAAAACAGATAGTTTTTCTTTGTATACTTATACCTTGGAGGTAATAAAAGAAATGGGAGCTGAGCTTATTTACGAAACAAGTGATTTGTACAATTCAATTGTTGCAAACAGTCTTAACGAGCCGTCATTAAAAACAATTCAAACTCACTACGAAAATTTATTTGCTTCCAAAGGCTTTAAGATTTGCTATATTCAATTTAAAATCAGCTAGATAGACAAGAATGCTAACAATACAAAAGTAATTTGAAATTTTTTTTGCTGTTTACTTCAAAATTACTATTTTTGCAGCCCTTAAATAAAATTTATGAAAAAGAACATACACCCTGAAAATTATAGATTTGTTGTTTTTAAAGACATGTCAAACGAACATTCTTTTTTAACACGTTCGGCAGTTGATACAAAAGATAGCATAGTTTGGGAAGATGGAAACGAATACCCATTGGTAAAATTAGAGATTTCAAACACTTCTCATCCTTACTACACAGGAAAAATGAAGTTGGTAGATACTGCAGGAAGAATTGACAAATTTAACAGCAGGTATAAGAAAAAAGAATAGTTTAGATTGATAATTGGTTTGTACTAAAAACCCCAATTTGCATGTCAAATTGGGGTTTTTTGTTTTGTTATTGTTTAGAATAGCTCTTTATTGCTTTATCCATTTAGTTCGCAAAGTTTCAATTTATTTCGTATAGCGGGGCTTTGCCCCAAACCCCATTTACTTTGATAACTTGCATTTGCATTCTCCGCCGCGGCGTAATGTTTAATCCGTAATCTTTTTTACAACACCAAAAAATTTAAAATAATTACTTTAAAAAGATATCCAAAGAAATAATGTCTTCTTCGGCTATCATCAATTCGTTATTTATTTGGTGGTGAGTAGGAAAAAAACCTTGAACCGTAGTAAACAATTTCCAAAAGAATTTTTGATTTATATTTATTGGTTCATCTTGAATGGTAAATCCGTTTATTAATTCTCCATTGGTGAGCGTGATTCTTATTGGTTGTAAATTTTTCATGGAACAAACATAAAAATGCAATATGACATGAATATTAAAATTACATCAACAAAAAATTATTCTTAGCGAAAACTACATAATTGAATTTTTTTAACTTTATTTGACCAATTTAAAACCTAAGTTTTTAGTATGAATAGATTCTCAAAAGCAATAATAATAATTGTTGTTACAAGCATTACAAATGTATTTTCGCAAGTAGATAACTTTAGGGTTGGACCAAAATTAAAAGATTGCGGAACAATTTTAGATGTTAGATTGCATGAAAATTCACTTACTGTTTTATCAGTAAATGGAAACGAGCTAAAAAACTGGAAACTTTCTCCAGTTAATCTTATACCTGCTGGTGATGCTAACTACATTTCAGCTTATGGTAAAAAGGCTGCAGGAAAAATAGTAGATGCCTCAAAATTTGAATACGCTGGGATTATTTCTTTGGATAAAAAACACATTGTTTTGTACAATAACAAAGAGGGAAAAGACAAAACAACAAAATTGTTTTATCAGGAACTAGATTATACAGGAAAAGCACTTGACAAACCTATAAAACTTGCCACAAAAAGTAATCAAACAGTAAAAACAGGATTTTTAGGATTAGGCTCAGGGGGAAGTGGAGGTTTTAGTTTGTTTGCAAGCAAGGATCAAGAAAAAGTTTTATTGATAAATCAAGCTCCAGATAAAAAAATAAACAAAGAGCTAAGCCCAGGCGAAGTAACTTTTACATACTACAATGCCGCAGATATGAAAGAGGTATCTTCGGCAACATTCGATCTTCAAATTTCAAACTTTGCTAACAATGCAATTATTGGCAATGACGGCTACATTTATACGTTAGTAAAAGTTTTAATTGATGATAAATCCGAAAGAAAGGCAAAAAAGAAAAATGGTGAGGCTACATGGTATTATAAAATTGTGGGATTAAATGTAAATACTCCAGAGATTAAACCCTTTGAATATGACCTGATTTTCAAAAACAAAGGAATTTTAAACGCAGAATTAGAATTAACTGATGGAGGAGAGCTAATTTGTGCAGGAACTTATTCTGAGTTAACCAGAAAAGGAAATATTGATGATTTTGACGGGCTCTTTTATGCAAAATTAAATCCTAAAACTGGCGAAGTTTTATCTGATAATCATAGGAAATTAGATAGAACCACTGTTGAGTTTTTAACCAGTAAAAAAAATGCTAGAAAAAATGAAGGAGCCAGTGCAAATTTTAAAATTAGAGGATTTGTAGCCATGGACAATGGAACTTCTAATTTGTTATTAGAAGAAGATTATTACTATGTGGTTACCACATCCAACGGAAAATCAACAACAACAACTTATCACTATGTTTCAAAAGCTATTTTAGTTGCAAACATTGCCTCAAATGGAGATATAAATTGGATTAAACATATTCCAAAACATCAACATACAACAAACGACAATGGAGTTTTTAATTCATTTTCGTTCTACAAAGAAAAAAACAGCCTTAGGTTAATTTTTAATGATAATTCTGGAAATTACGACTCTAAAACAAAGAGTCTAAAAGCTTCTAGATCTGACCATATTGGAAATGTTAATGTAACTAATAAAGGTGGTTTTATGGCAACGGCACAAGTGGATGAAAATGGAAACTGTGTGCAAAATCTTTTGGCAGATGGTGGAAAATATTATTTATGGGTGAAAGGAGCAACATGGTCCAACGATGGCAAGCAAGTATATCTACAAGCAACTCACAAAATTCCTCTTGGGCAGTGTATCTTAGGTTGCTTGTTTCCACCTTATGGAATTTACCTTTTTGCAAAAGGAATTAAACCAAGTTTTAGTATTGCAAAAATTGAGATTGAATAACAATAAAACAGTATAATACAACAAATAAAAAAAATCGCAAATCAACTATTGCGATTTTTTTTATTCCCTAATTGCCACAAAATAAGGATCTACAGAAATTTCAATTTTTCTACCTTTAATAATATCCAAGGTTTTTAAATCAATAAAAGTAACGTATCCATTTCTTCCGCCACAATCGCTAGAATGGTGAGGTGCAGGGCCATCGGTAGAAACATTTCTGTTGGCAACAATTAATTCGTTTTTATCAAAATCAATGGCAATGCCATGCGGTTGGTGACCAGAATAAATATTTTTTATTAGTGTATTTGTATTTAAATCAATAACAGAAATGCACCCTCGTTTGCCTGGAAATGCAATGGTATCTTCGGGGCAAGAAACATAGGCATAATTTCTTTTATAATCGAAAACAACTTCTTGAGGAAAAATTCCTGTAGGTACAACTGCATCAATCTGTTCTGTTGATGTATTTAATATTCTTAGTTCATTGGAACGTTGGCAGGTTATTAAACAGTTGCTTCCATCGTTTGTAAATACTATGTCGTGTGGGTCTAGAGAAAAAGAATTGTTGGGTGGGTTTCCATCCAAACTAATTTTTAAATCGTCGAAGTTTGGATTTGCGTAACTGTAGGGTGCTTCAAATGTAAGCTTGTAAAGAAAATTTCCAAACTGACTGGCAACGTATAGTTTTTTATTATCGTTGCTCAATGCCACTCCGTGCGGATAAACAAAAAAGTTTAGTGGGTATTTAATTAATATTTTTAAATTTTCTAAGTCTAAAACAAATACTTTTCCATTGCTGCTCCAATCTATTGCAAATGCATATTTTGAATCGCTAGTAATTACAAAGGTATTCCAGTTGGCATAATCAATTACTATCTCGCCAATGTAATTATCGTTAGTTGCATCAAATTTTTGCAGCGAATTTCCTTGAGTGGAAATTACGTACCAATATCTTTTATCAGGCGAAACTCTTATTTGATGAGGAGCTTCGGTAGCCGCAGAATTACCGGTTGAAACATACCTCATTGGCAAACCTGTTTCTTGGTCAAAAACTGTTACTAAATCGCAGCCCTGATTGGGAACGTAAAACTTTTTTCTTTTAGCATTGTCAGAAAATTTTACAAAATTATTGTTGTTGGGTGCACCTTTGTCTATCCAATTTCTTATTGTAATCACTTCGTTTCTCGACAATGGATTTCCTGCAATTGGCATAGTAGGAAGTAAAGCAACACCCAAATCATTGTATGTATTACAAAACAAAAACATAGTGCTTTGTTTGTGCCAAAAAGGAATTACAGCAACTCCATTTCTTGTGCCTTTAAATAAACTTTCCCAAGATGTTAGGTCAAGCCCTGCTGCAGCATCTTTACTGATGGAATTATGACATCCTTCTACTGCACATTTTGTAAGAACTATTTCCGCCACTTCAACAGGGTAGCCACTTGCAGATGCATCAAAAATTCTAGGGTCTTTTTTACAAGAGCTTATAGTAAGTGCGATTACAAAATAAAATAAGTTAGTTTTTAATAAACTTTTCATAAAAATCACCTTCTGATGAACTTACTTTTAAAATATAGTACCCTTGCTTAATAGCAGAAACATTTATACTGCAATTAGAACCAGATAATACATTTTCCAAGAGTATTATTCTTTGATTTAAATCGATAACAGAAACAGACAAAACCTTATTAATGTTTGTTTGTATGCTCAGAATATTTTGACTTGGATTAGGGAAAATTGTAATTTTTTTGTCAGATTTTAAATTAATTACACTGGCTACATTATCGAATTTAAAAAACGATAAACCACCCGCATAATTTCCTAAAAACAAATCGGGTTTGTTGTCGTTGTTAATGTCAAAAATTTCGGGAACGCTTCGCACTCCTTCCCAAATTTGCGAAAGCGTAGAATCCACCAAAGTAAAATTTCCATTTAAATTATTGTCGATATTTTCATACAAATAAATGTAACCTTGCTGCGAACCAGAAATGATTCTTGATTGGCCATTGTATTTAAAAAACTTTGGCGTGCTGTATCCAAACGCAATACTGTTGGGTATATATTTAGAAACGTTAATGTTTCCAAACAATGGATTTATGTTAGCAACACTAAAATCTGGCGCGGTAGTAGTTCCTTCATTTCTGCAAAAATTTACCGTTCCTCTCTCCTCTCCTATTAGCAAATCTAATTTGCCGTCGTTGTCAACATCAACAATTTGTGGCGTTGCAAAATTTCCAATATCAATGCCTTTGTAAAACGATTCGGAGAGAACGAAATTAGCAACTCCATTGCTAGGAATATTAATGCAGTACACCATTTTTCCATCCTCGTTGCCCAACAATAAATCTTTATCACCATCGCCGTCTAAGTCTCCAAAAGCTGGATACAATCCTCTCATGTTTAGCTGAGAAAAATTTTGATAGTCATTTGTTTGAAACTGAAATATAGGTTCATTAAGAGTTCCAATATTTTTAAAAAATGCTAACATAGAATTATTATTTCCGCCAACAGAATAGTAACCGTAGTTACCAATTAGTAAATCTTTAAGTCCATCTCCGTCTAAATCTTCCAAAACAGGGTGTGCTCCCTCGCCCACTTCCAACATTTGATTCTGCAAGAAATTTTCTTTTATCTTTTTAAAATTAGGTATCGCTTGTGATCCCACATTTTTATAAAACCAAATTGATTTTGCGTTTTCGGCAGCATTAAAAACGTTAGGACTTACCAGTAAATCTTTTTTTTGATCGTTGTTTACATCTACAAAATAACTAGTTGGGAAATTATTAAAATTTATAGGATTTGTTGAATTGGGAAAATTATGAGTTTGAGAAATTCCATTTGCAATTTGAATGGTACCCCCGTTCACTATTACTGTGTTGGATGTGCAAGAAATATCACCAATTACAACTTCTTTATCGCCGTCGCCGTCTATATCAAATGTGCTAAGTGAACTTCCTGCATGCAAAATATTTTCTATTTCTCTTCCTCCCCCACATGGCAAATCAAGCGTGATTTCGCAGTTCAACTCATTCTCTCTAAATTTTCCCCAGCACGACGTGTTTAAATTAAAATTATCTAAAGAATCAGGCACACCGTATAGCTCCATAGATTTGTTTTGATGGTATTCTACATACACACCGTTTACAGAAAATGTAAGCACATCTAAATCACCATCAGCATCTATGTCGTCTATGGCAGGAATATCAACACTGGTAACATATAATGGAATATAATCAGAAAAATAGTTAGAATACACTTTAGAGGATTTCAATTCAAAACTCAAGCCATCTATAGCATTGCCAACATTTTTGTAAACTAAAAAACCACCGGGTGTGTAAGAGAAAATATCTTTTTTACCATCGTTGTTGTAGTCTCTTAAAAGAACCCATGAATTAAGTTGTGGAAATTTATTTCTGTACGAATTATTAGTAATGTAACTTATGGAATCTTGAATTCCTAAATTTATAAATGTGTTTATTTTATTTCCACTCCTGTCGAATAAAAACAAATCTTCAATCCCATCATAATTTAAATCTATAGAAGAAGCTTGAATAAAATTAAGCCCGCCAGCCCAAGCGTTTGATAAGTTTATACCATTTACGTTAACAGAAATGCTGTCATTTTTTATAAAATTAATTTGAGAAAAGCCTAAATTAATATTTACAAGAAATAAAATAGTAAGTGCTATAATTTTAACTCTATTTTTGTGCATTATTCAAAGATATAAAATGAATTTAATTCATTGTAATTAAATAAATTTAATTGAAATTTGCGGTTAACGTTTCTTCATGAAATTACTTAAAAATTCATATTTTCTTTCCTTACTCTCCGGCTTGCTATTGTTTGCAGCATGGCCAATTAAGGGATTTGCAGTTTTTGCCTTTGTAGGTTTTGTTCCCTTATTTTTTTCTATGAAAAATTTGGTGGAGCAAAACAAGCCAGGTAAGTTTTTTTTGAGCACATACCTTGGTACATTATCATGGAACTTACTTTGCACTTGGTGGATTAGTTATGCTTCGCTTGAAGGTGCTTTGTTGGCCTATCTTGCAAACAGTTTGTTGATGACAATGGTCTTTCAAATTGGGTTTTGGTACTCAAGAAAAACTACGGTAATAAAAGGAATTATTTTTACTTGTCTTTTGTGGCTTAGTTTTGAATATTTGCATTTAAACTGGGAGCTCACCTGGCCATGGTTAACTTTAGGAAATGTTTTTTCTGAATCTATTTTATGGATACAATGGTATGAATTTACTGGTGTTTTTGGGGGTTCAGTTTGGATACTTTGTATAAACACATTTGTATTTTACTTATTAAAAAATCCCGAAAACCAAAGCAAAAGAAACTGGGCAATAGTAGGGTTGTTTATTTTATTTCCAATTGCTATATCACTGCTAATTTATGGCACCTATCAAGTTAAAGGAAGTGATGCAAGGGTTCAAATAATTCAACCAAATATAGATCCTTACCACGATAAATTTGGAGGAATGAGTGTAGAAGAACAACTAAATAAAATGCTTGCTCTTTCTCAGTTAGAGTCTTTGAATGATGTAGATTTGATTGTTGCACCCGAAACTGCTTTGCCTTATACAATATGGGAACACGAGATGAACGAGAACGAACAAATAAATTATTTAAAGAAGTTTTCAGTAAAAAATAATGTACCAATATTAACAGGTGCTTCAACCAATTATTTTTATGCAGTTCAAAAAGCACCTACTTTTTCGGCAAGAAAGTTAGGAAATGAACAAGGATTTTATGACAGTTACAACACCGCAATTTTGATAGATAAAACAAAATCTGTGGATGTATATCATAAATCAAAACTAGTTCCCGGAGTAGAGAGAATTCCTTTCCCGGGTATTTTTAAGTATTTTGAAAAATATGCAATTGATTTAGGAGGAACTACAGGAAGTTTAGGAATTCAAGAAGAACGGGAAGTTTTTAAAAGCAGCAAAGCCGGAATAATTTCTGCTCCTATTGTTTGTTACGAAAGTATTTATGGAGAATATATTGGTGAGTATGTAAAAAAAGGAGCAAATTTATTGTGTATAATTACTAACGACGGCTGGTGGGACGATACTCCAGGTTATAAGCAACATCTGAGTTATGCCAAACTAAGGGCCATTGAAACAAGAAGAGATGTTGCACGAAGTGCCAATACCGGAATGTCGGCATTTATTAATCAAAAAGGAGAGGTAACGTATAAAAGTTCGTGGTGGGTGGAAGCAGAAAAAATTCAACAAGTGAAATTAAATAATCAGTTAACATTTTATACTAAACACGGAGATTATTTGGCAAATGCTGCCATTTTTTCTTCGCTGATAATGTTGGGAATGTTGTTTGCTTGGAGAAAGAAATAATTTGCAGCTGATTTATTGTCTTTTTTTTATAGATTTTATTCTGTGATGTAATACCCTTTACAATTATTAATTAATAACCTCAAAAAGTCATTTATAAAACTTTTATATTGAGCAGCTGTCCAACTTTCTCAGCGAAGCTATACCTGCCTTACTTTTTATTCAACCGTTAATATTTTCATTAAGGAATTCATGAGAACGCTGCGCTATGTGGTCTAGATACAAAAAGTAAGCAAAATTCGTTAAGGAGGACAAGAAAAGTCCTCCATGCAGGAGGACTTTTAACCCTTAGAAAATTGTTTATAAATTTTACTAGTCTATTTTTTAGTAAACTTGGTTACTACTACCTCTCCAGAACGTGTAGTAATTGATAAAAAGTAAATACCAGGTTTTAATTGAGACACATCAATTGTATTGTTATTTCTATTTACATCTACCTCTATTTCTGCACCTAAAACAGAAATTATTTTTACTGTATTTATTGATGCTGTTTTAAGGTTTACATAAACAACATCATCTGCAGGATTTGGATATAGTGTAAATTCAGATTTTTGGTTGTGTGAAATTCCAACAGAAAAATTTACTGTTACAGTATCTGAAGATACATTTGTACTAATTCCATTGGTATTGCCAGAAACAAGAGAAACAATATAGGTACCAGAATTATTAAAAGTTATTTCTGGGTTTTGTGATGCAGCACTTGTTCCATTGCTAAACTCCCAGCCAGTAGCAGGATCAACAGTCCAATTCCATTCCGAAGGGCATGGTGACGAGGCATCTGTAAATTCAACAGTATCGTTAACAGATATAATAGCTGAGTTTAAAGAGAAATCAGCAATTGGTGCAAGGCCTGAATTTTCTATTATGTGCAAGACCATATTTTTTTGCGGATTACAAATTAAATCTGTTGTTCCTGATGGCCAACGCACAACTACTGAATCTATTTGAGTGGCTGCACCAATACCAAAATGTGTATTTAGTGTTCCCATGTAACGGAAGCCTACTCCAGAACGAACATCACGTATTTGTTTGCCCCAAGCGCCATAAATTTCTACACGTGCTCCAATTCCATTTTTGTTGGTGCTAGTTCCCTGTAAGGTAACCGTTAGCCAATTGTTGCTATTTCCTGAGTTGTAATAAATAGTGTTACCGCTTTGTACATCTAAAAAACCGTCGTTATTTATATCTCCAACTGCACCAACAGACATTGGCACGGAAACAGTAGTGAATGTGCTATTTCCATTGTTATATAAAATAGTATTATTGGTTAAAACGTCAGTAAAACCATCGTTGTTAAAATCATAGGAAACATATTCTATACTCATTCCAGGAAAGGTATCAATTCCAGTTCCAGCGGTGATGTTACTGAATGTTCCGTCGCCATTGTTGTGCATAAATTTATGCATACCATCTGCATTTGAACTTGCGCCAACAACTGCGTCCATCCAACCGTCGTTGTCGTAATCATTCCAGGCACTGGACCATGTTTGAATTGGATCGGCCATGTTGGCTGGTGTTGATACGTTGGTAAATGTGCCATCGCCGTTGTTTCTATGAAGCTCATTAATTTTTGCAGTACCTGCTCCTCCTCTACATTTTGCAATAAATAAATCTGGTAGTCTATCGTTGTTGTAATCTACCCAAATAGAACCGTAATTTCCTCCGTTGGGGTGGTCACCCATTCCTCCTTGATTAAAGGATAAATTTCCATTACCGTCGTTCAAGTAATATACGTTAGGCGCCACATCATGGCATACAAATGCATCTAAGTGACCATCGTTATTTAGGTCAACAAAATTGCTGCGTTGAGAGAAAACATATTCTGGCCCGGAAACTTGCGTGTATCCTGTACCCAAACCGTTAGATTTCATAAACGTTACCCCACTTCCACCACCGTACAACAAATCGTTGTATCCATCGGCATTAAAATCGCCAATAGACAAACTCCATGAAGGAGTAAATTGTGCAGAAGTTGTTGCGTAATTATTAATTGTGAAGGGAGCATTTATATTTTGTTGATGTACTTGAATATTAGTAGCAGAAACAGAAACAATATCGTCTAAAAAATCTCCATTCATGTCTACCAGCGCCATTGTAGAGCCAGTGAGAGTGCTTATTCCTACAGGCGTAAATACCACCAAGTTAGAGTCGGGAAGAACAATTTCATTTTCTATCAGTTCAAACATAAAACCAAGGGAACTGAATTTATTATCAAAAACAATATAATAATCGTTGTTTGCTAATGCATTAAAAGAAACAACACACAATGCATTTGTTCCACTGTCATCATCACCTGCAACACATGAAACAGAGCCGCATGGCCCTGCAAATATATGAACACGGTTGTCTACATTGCCGTTACTCAAAAAATCAGTAGTTACCGTAACCGAATAATCTTGGGTTGGGGTATATTTGTACCAATTTGCAGCTGTAGCACCACCTCCGCCTGTTGCACAAACTGCTGCAGGTACTTCTGTTCCGTTTATTGCAGGAATTGTTAAACTGCCTGCTGTAATAGTTTGAGAGGTTAAACACGTTTGTTGTGCAAAACTCCAAGTGCTTACTGCAAAGGAGAGGTAAATAATAAGTAGTATTTTTTTCATTTTATTTATATTTTATGTAAGTTTTTTAATCGCAATTGTCTATGGAAAGTATGTAATCTTTTAATAGTTGAACACCTTCATCATCTACTAAGGTTCTTCCTAAAAGGGGCATACGGGTACTTTCATCGGTTGAGTTTAGCCTAAAGTGCATAACAGATTTAGTGAAATTTCCGGGCACAATTATTTTTTGCAATACAGGGTCAATGTTCTCTTGTGGAGTTACGCACACACCCATATTAATGGACTGAATAGTCTCGGAAAAGGCCAAACGCAGTGGTCTGTAATCGCAATGACTATTCTCTTGATGACAATGTGAGCAATTGATGTCGAGGTATGATCTTAGTCGTGTTTTTAACGGTTGACTTATATCGTGATAGTCAATTGTTGATTGGATAGAAACCGGCAAATTATTTTGCAAAATTCCTTTGGATATCCAATACTGCAACTGATTACTGTTTCCGTTGGAGTACTGGTAATTTGTGTTTAGGTTTTGGGGTTTTATACCAATAGGAATAGCTGTATTGTTTGTTTTGTGACAGGTTAAACATTCCATTTCCGAAGGAATACGATAATTTGTGCTTTTGGGTGTTCCATTTTGAGACCATGCCATTGGAACGTAACTCCCGTTCATTTGCAAAGTAGCCTCGGTTTGCTCTTCGTTCCAAACGTATTCGGCAAAAATCCATCCACTAGATTTTCTTATCATTACACGAGTTTCTAGAATTTGAGTGCTACCAGTAGGCTCAACATTGTTATAGTAAAAGGTTTTAATTAATGCTGCACCAACAGGCAAATCAATAATTTTATTGTCGGCCACATAAGTTGCTTTTGTTCTAGGAGGTAGCCAAACAAAACGGTGTTTAAGAGCGTAATCTGTAAAAAGCGAAGAAGCAGGTTGGTAAGGAATTACATTATCGTTTGGAATTTGATTTTTTAGTGCTCCTTTAAAAAAGCGGTATTCAGATAATTTTGCATAAGGTACATTAGTTAAATCTACTAAAACATCCGTATTTAAGGGAATTGGAGTAGGGTTTGGAGAAGGAATTGATGATGTATCTGAAACTGGAATTGGGTTGGGAACAATTGGCTGCTTTTTACATGCATTTAAAATAAATAACGTAGAGAAGAGCAATACTAAAAACAGAGAAAATGTTCTTTTCATTTTAAAAGTAGTGTTAAGCAATTTCAAACGTAAGTATAATAATTGTAAAATCAAACAGTTGAAGAAGTAAAATGTTATTTACTGAGGAGATGGTTTATTTTTAACTGGCTTGGTAGGCTAAGAAGGGATTTTTTGTTGTGCAATAGTTTACTCATAGAAGTCCATCACAACGTAAAAACAAAACATTTATCTTATAAAGAATTCCTTGGTTTTGCTGACTATAATAACCAGCTAAAACAAAGACGTTTTAATCTCTAAAAAGATACTTGTTAGTTTTTTTGCTTAATTTACTACAGAATAAAAAACATTAGAACACTTTAAACTATCAGTTTTTAAAGGG